>NZ_JAGPUP010000508.1:0-40059 GCF_018069605.1 Microvirga sp. HBU67558
CAGATCCGCGTCACCCCCGATCCCAAGCTCGTCCACCTCTTCGACGAGCAGACCGGAAAGCGCCTGTAATTCAGAGTGCCGAGCCGGAAGGGAGTTGCGCCTCCATGTGCAATGCGATTGCGGCGTCGGCCGGGCTGCGGCGCCTTCTGTCTTCGCCCAACTTCGCGAGAATGGCTTCTCCTGGCATGAGGCTGAAATCAGTTGGCTATCGCGCTTGCCACACGACCATCGAGCCTTTCGGACGGGCAGGGCTTTCTCAGTCCGGCATTCCCCGGCCAAGACCACGGTGGCTGACCAATGGCAGATTGTGGCCACAGACCCACGACAGGATTGGATATCTAGCCTTCTGGCAGTCCGGCTTCAAACGCCGTGACGAAATCATGACAGATGAGAAGCTCATGAGAAGAAGGCCTGGTCGTCTTCGGTCAGGTATTCCTTCGCCCGCTCGGGGATGAGCTCGACTCCCATGCCCGGCCTGTCGAGAACGTCGATCATGCCGTTTTGGACGATAGGGCTGGGGAGCCCTTCTACGATTTCGCTCCACCATGGCGGATCCGCGGTTGTGTACTCGAAGGCGATGAAGTTGCCGGGAAGCGTTGCGCTTACTTGGATCAGGGCCGCGAGACCCAGCAGGCCGTTCGCGGTGCCATGCGGGGCGATCGTGATGCCATGCAGGTCGGCGAATTCAGCAATCCATTTCAGCTCGGCAATGCCCCCGACATCGGCGGGATCTGGACCGATCACATGCACCGCATGGGTTTCGATGAGTTCCTTGAAGTTCTGCCGCAGATAGATCTGCTCTCCCGTGTGAATCGGGGTGACGGAGGTGCGGGTTAGCTCACGATAGGTGCCCGCATTCACCCAGGGCGTATAATCGCCCGACAGCACGTCTTCGATCCACAGGAGGTTGAAAGGCTCGAGCATGCTGGCAAGCCGAATGGCATCGCCAAGCATCCAGCCGGGGCCGCAATCAAGCGCCAGGCCCACATTCCTTCCCGCCACCTCCTTCATGGCGGCGACGCAGTCCACGAGGTGACGAAGCCCCTTCTCCGTCACAGGGCCACGGTCGAGAGCGCCATGGAATGGGCTGGCGTTCGGTTCGCCGTAATAGAAGTTCGGCACTTCCCTCTTCATGGGGGAGTGAAAGCCGATCGGCTGCTTGAAGATGGTGAACCCTTCGGGAAGCGCCATCATCTTGCGCATGTCGTCGGCGTAATCTTCCGGCCTATGGCCTGCGAGAGGGAAGCGGATGGAGCCATTGTAGACCCGCACCTTGTCGCGGACCTTACCGCCGAGCAGCCTGTGAACGGGCACGCCTGCGGCTTTACCTGCCAAGTCCCATAGGGCTATCTCGACGGCGCTGACTGCCGCTCCCCATGGCTTGAACCCTCCGCGCTGCCTGATCTTGAGCATGACTCGCTCGACGAGCGTGGGGTCTTCGCCGATCAGCGCCTCGCGCAGAGCGAGGATGTGCGGCTTCAGATAATGCTTCCATGTCTCGGCCTGGGCATAGCCCGAGATACCCTCGTCCGTGACGATCCGAACGACTGGGCTCTTGCCGATGATGGCGCATTTGAGATCGACGATTTTCATCCACTTCTCCCGGCAGCTATGCTGGCATCGCATTCGTCATGGCACGAGCGGTCTCTATGGCAGCCATACGGATTTCCTCCATCCGACTTGGCTCGGCACCAGCCAAAAAGGGCACGCTCACAGCCGCGGCAAGCTTGCCTTCCTTGAAAAAAACGGGAGCAGCGAAGGCGCAGATGCTAGGGGCACTTTCTCCCTTGTCCTGGGCCCAGCCGAGCCTCCTGATCCGCGTGAACTCAGCCCGCAGGCGCTTAGGATCGGTGAGCGTCTTGCTGGTGTAAGCAGGGAGCGGTTCCGCGAGCCATTGGTTCAACATCTCCGGCTCCATGTACGACAGCAGCAGCTTGCTCGCGGCACTCGCATGGATTGGCATGCGCTGGCCAGGCTTTACCGTCAGGGCATATTCCCGCCGCCCTTGCGCAGCGGCGACGACGATGATGCCCTCGTCATCAATGACGCTGAGCTTGACGCCTTCACCGAGGTCGGATGAGAGCCTCTCCAGGAAGGGCTGGCTGAACGCCGCGATGTCGAAGTCGTTCGCGCGGGATGCGACGTGAGAGGCCAAAGCCAGAAGCCTGCGCCCGAGGCTGTAGGCCCCCGCCTTGTCGCGGTACACCATATCGTGTCGCTGCAGCGTATTGAGAATGCGATAGACGGCAGTCCGCGGCAGATCGAGGACGTCGGCCAGTTCTCGGATGGTCAGGCCGGTACTGTTGTTGTGCTCAAGCGCTTCCAGAACCTGCATCATCCGATCGATAGCAGGGATCGTGTGTTTGTTTTCTACGTCCTGCGTAATCTCGTCCATCATCGTTAAGTCCGCTATTGACAAGTTCTGGTCGACTAGTACCATACATTTGAACTAATAAAATTCATATTTGAATAAGGCGATGCCGTCAACAGGCCGCGGGAGGAGACGGAGATGGAGCAGAGTAGTCGTTCTATATTCAGGGCTTGGGGCGCGCGAGCAGAGGTGACGCTGCCATGCTGACAGTTTCATCGATTGCTCATGTTGCCATCCGGGTGAAGGATGCCGCGCGTACCCTCGATTTTTACACAAACAAGCT
This sequence comes from Microvirga sp. HBU67558, assembly GCF_018069605.1. Lineage (NCBI taxonomy): Bacteria > Pseudomonadati > Pseudomonadota > Alphaproteobacteria > Hyphomicrobiales > Methylobacteriaceae > Microvirga > Microvirga sp. HBU67558. Next base: position 2,655 of record NZ_JAGPUP010000508.1, read on the forward strand.
CGGCTTCTCGGAAATGATGCGGCTTGATCGGGATGGACGGCTCTGGCTCGTCTATCTCAGGATCACGGATGATCAATTCCTCGAGGTCTTTCCCGATGGGGAGGGAGAACGGGCAGCGGAACGGGAAGCTGTCGGTTACAACCACATGTGCCTTTCCGTTCCCGATATCGATCAGACTCTGCGCGAGCTGGAGGCCAGCGGGGTTCCGCTGATCCGTCCCAAGGTGCTGGGAGCGGACGGCAATTGGCAGGCTTGGATCGAGGATCCCGATGGCCATCGGATCGAGCTCATGCAGATGGCTCCTGACAGCATGCAGGCGGCGGCCATCGCGCGGCTCAAGCGGGCTTGAACCGGACATAGTCCGCATTATCCATTGGCGAGCTCTCCAAGTGATCCGGCGCGAGATGATCGTCTGCGGTTCATCGGATGTGGAGCTTCTAAAGGCTCAAAAGCTCCACGCTCTGAGCGCGTAAGGCGTCGAGAACAAGAAGTACCGATCGGCCTCCGGCCGACCTAAGTCAAAGCATATGAAGCCTGCCTTGCTTCAAGAGCCGCGCCGAAGGCCGAGCTGGAGGAAACTGAATGAAAATCGTGGCCCAGAAGGTGTTCGTCGCCAATGTCTCGCGCACGAACTTCGTGTTCGTCAAGCTCTATACCGATGAAGGAATCGAGGGGATCGGGGAGGCCACATTAGAGTGGAAGACCAAGACCGTCGTCGCTGCCCTGGAGGAGCTCGAACGCGTGCTCGTGGGCCGCGATCCGTTTGCGGTAGATGCTATCGTCGAGCAACTCCACCGTGACAGCTACTGGCGCACAGGTGCGGTCTTCCGCACGGCTTTAGGTGCGATCGAGGCGGCTCTACTGGATATCAAGGGAAAAGCCCTTGGCGTGCCAGTCTTCGAGCTTCTTGGGGGTAAGTTCAGAGATCAGGTGGCCTGCTATGCGAACCACTGGTTCTTCGGTTCCGAGACGCCGGAGCAATATGCAGCCAACGCCCGCAATGCCGTTGCCATGGGATATCGGGCTCTCAAGTGGGACCCCTTTGGAGCTGCCGACCTCGAGATGGATCGGCAGCAGCGCCGCACAACGATCGAGATCGTGGAAGCCGTGCGCGATGCCGTTGGGCCTGATGTCAACCTCATGCTCGACGTTCATGGCCGGCTGAATGTCCCCACGGCCATCGCCATGTGCAAGGCTCTCGAGCGTTACGACCTGACTTGGATTGAGGAGCCGACACCCCCTGAAAGCATCGACGCGCTGGCGGAAGTCCGAGCCAACAGTCCGGTTGCGATCGCAGCCGGCGAGCGCTGGTTCGAGCCCTCCCGCTTCATCGAAGCCCTGAACAAGAAGGCCGTCGACATCCTTCAGCCTGATGTCTCTCATGCGGGCGGTCTCGGCGAGACGAAACGGATCGCGCATCTGGCGCATAGCCATCTGATCCCGGTCGCGCCACATAATCCAGTTGGGCCCGTGATGAATGCCATGACGCTCCACATGTCTATCGCCGTCCCGAACTTTTCGGTCTTCGAAACGGTTTCCGTGGATGTTCCATGGCGTAAGGAGTTGGTGCGCGAGACCCTACAGTTCGAGTGCGGACATATCCTCGCGCCCACGGCTCCGGGCCTTGGTGTCGAGCTGATAGAGGACGCGTGCGCGCGGTTTCCCTATGACGACCACGACGTGCCGCTGTTCGATGGAACCATCAACACCCGCGGAATTGCCACCGGCGAAAAGACGTTTTGAGGTCGGGAGCTTCTAAGAGGTCAACGCTGTTGATGGAACGGTAAGCCTCCGAGGGCCGTGATGAGCGAGAGGTTGCTGATTAGGAATGGACGCCTTCTCGATCCCTCTTCCGGGCGCGACGAGATCCTGGACGTCGCAATAGCAGACGGCAAAATAGTAGGCCTTGCTCCCCATATCGACGCTAGCGGATACCACGTTATTGATGCAACCGGTGCTCTCGTCGTGCCAGGTCTGGTCGATATGCATACCCATGCCTATTGGGGCGGCACTCTGCTCGGCGTGAACGCCGACAAGGTCGGCCCACGGAGCGGCGTGACGACGTGGGTCGATTGTGGCTCCAGCGGAGCGGCAACCTTCGAAGGGTTCTTTCACCATGTGATCAAGCCGAGCCGGCTGCGGATCATTCCCTTCATCAACCTCTCCTATATCGGCCTCACTCAGGCCGGCAACCTGAGCATCGACGTCGGCGAGTTGTTCGATTGGCGCTTCGCGGACCTTCGCGAGCTACGGCGCGTCAGGGCGGAATATGGATCCGTAATCGCGGGCGTCAAACTGCGAGCCAGCAACAACGCCTGTGGCGCAAATGGCCCTGTCGTTCTGCCGCTCGCGCGGGAGGCTGCGAACATCCTCGAGGTGCCGCTTATGATCCATATCGGAAACGCTCCGCCGATCATTGATGAAGTTCTCCCTTATCTCAAGGCTGGTGATATTCTGACCCATATCTACAATCCGTCGGTCGGTGGATGTGTCCTCGACCAGCGCATGCGCCTGCGGCCGTCCGTGCGCGAGGCGCTCGCCCGTGGCGTCAAGATGGACCTGGGGCACGGCGGAGCGAGCTTCTCATTCGAGGTTGCACAGGCCGCCATCGAGGAGGGCCTGCTTCCAGACGCGATCAGCACGGATATTCACGCGCACAATATCGAGGGCGTCGTCAAAGACCTTCCGCACGTCATGGCCAAATTCCTGTCGCTCGGCTTCTCCCTAGAGCAAGTGATCAGGCTGACGACATGCTCTCCAGCCGACATTCTGGGTCGGCCGGATCTTGGTAGGGTCGAGCTTGGAGAGGAGGCGGACCTGGCCGTGTTCCACGTCCGGCACGATCCCGTTCAGGTCCATGACTCTCTCGGCGTTGGTAGGGAAGCGCCAACTACACTCGAATGCGCGCTGACGCTGTGTCGAGGACAGATCATCGATATGCTCGATGACGGGCGGGCCGAGGGCCGAACATACTCATCAGATCAGAGCCGGAAAGGCCGAGACCGTGGTGATCGGAAGTAATCGTCAACTCGAACTCTCCAGCGGTGAAGTAGCTCAAGATAAATGGTTGACATCCATCACATTCGGACCATAACTTTAGTTAGATTGAATTGGCCATGTTCAAATATGAACCAGTAAAGAAGCCAATCAGCTGGGACACCCGGTGCGCATCCGCACAATGATGCAAGGTTGTTTCCTTCAGGGAGGAGAGAAGATGAAGAAATCAAAACGGTCCGGTGTTCTCCTGGCAGCATCTATGCTGGCGCTGTCGGCCGGCAACTGCCTTGCCGGTGACGTGATTTGGTGGACGCCCAATTGGGGCGAGGCACGGGCCCGAGACTTGGCCGACAAATTCATGAAGGCGATCCCGGACACCAAGATCAAGATCGAGGTGACGACGTCCGATGGCTTGCCGCAGCGCGTTCTGACCACGCTGCAATCCGGTGCTGCGCCAGATCTCATTGAGGTGCAACACGGATGGGTGAACGGCTATGCCCAGAACAACCTCGTCATTCCCCTCGATGACACGCTGCAGGACCGGGGTGACTATGTTCCCGCGGCGCTGGACTACGTAACCTGGAACGGAAAGCTCTGGGCGATCCCGTACCGTATCGAAACGCTTGCGGTGATTTACAACAAAGGTCACTTCAAGGAGGCAGGGCTCGATCCTGAAAAGCCACCGCAGACCTGGGACGAGTTCGTGAAAACCGCAACCGCTCTGACACGGGGAGGACGGTTCGGCTTTGCGGTCACGGGTGGCGGTGAGGTCGGCAATACGATCTTCCGGTCGCTGCCCTTCATCTGGATGAACGGCGGAGACATCATCTCGAAGGATGCCAAGACGGCTCTCATCAACAAGCCCGAGGCCGTGGAAGCGGTAAAGTTCTATACGGACTTCTACAAGAAGAAGATATCTCCGACATCGACGCTGGAGAACGACGGTATTGCCAACCGGCGTCTCTTCATCGCTGAAAAGGTATCGATGTACCAGGCGGGGCAGTTCGACCTGGCTTCGATCCTGAAGGAAAATTCTAAGATCGACATTGGCGTGATGCAAATTCCCCATCCGCAGGGTAAGAATACCGCAGCCATTCTGGGCGGCTGGAGCTTCATCGTCCCGAAGAGCGCGAAGAATCCGACAGAAACAAAGAAGTTCATCCAGTTCCTGAACACTCCGGAGAACCAGGGTTACTTCACCGATACGTTCCCAGCGCGCGTTTCGTCGATGAAACTTCCTCGCTTCGATGAACCGATCCTGGCAGGCTATAAGGCAATGCTGCCGTATGGGCGGCCTGCTCCAAGCCACAAGAATTGGGTCCAGATCACCCAGGCCTACTTCAACAACGTCCAGGGCATCATGCTCGGCAAGGAAGAGCCGCAGGAGGCCATGGACAACGCGGCCGACGATATCCAGTCCCTGCTCGACGAGTAGTTCCCGCGAGCCCGAGTTCCAGGATTCAGCGGCGTGTGCTGCTGAATCCCCCTTCTATTCGAGGACGGTCTCATGTCTCGTCAATCGACAGGCTACTGGTTCATTTTGCCTGCGTTGGTCGTCCTGGCTATGCTGATTGCTTATCCTGTTTCCTACACGGGTCTGCTCAGCGTCACTGACAGCCAATCCAATTTCGTCGGAGTCAAGAACTTCGCTACCGTGCTCCGTTCCCGCGCTACGCCCCAGGCCTTCTGGAACACTCTGTATTGGGTCGGCGGCTCCATCATCTTTCAAGTCCTGCTCGGGACCGCAACCGCGATCCTGCTCAATCAGAGCTTTCCCGGCCGCTCCATCGTGCGCTCCGTTGCGCTCATTCCGTGGGTCATACCCAGCATCGTCGCGGCCACCACGTTCGCGTGGATGTTCCACACCGAGTTCGGCATCATCAACTACATGATGACCGCGCCCGGTCTGATTGAGCAGCCCATCGGCTGGCTCACCAACCGCGACACCGTCATGCCGGTGCTCATCGCCATCAATGTCTGGAAGCTTTTTCCCTTCGTCGCCGTCATGGTGCTGGCCGGCCTCCAGTCAATCCCGAAGGAACTCTATGAAGCCGCTCGGGTCGACGGGGCCGACTTTTGGGAGGAGGTGCGCCACATCATGCTGCCGCAGGTGCGGCCGGTCCTGGTCGCCGTGACTCTGCTTCTGGTGATCTGGGGTCTTAACTCCATCACCATTATCTATGCCATCACTCGCGGTGGTCCGGCCAACAGCACCTTGATCACGCCGATTCAGATCTTCCGCATCGCCTTCGAGAACGTGCAGTTCAACCAAGCCGCGGCGTTGTCCGTGATGTTCTTCGCGGTCGCGATCCTGATCGTGTTCTTCTACATCAAGGCACTCGCCGCAGCTCCGGGAGAGGCGCGATGACCACAAATGCTCACGTGCTACCGCCCAAGCAGGCTGCCGCAGCAGAAAACACGTCGGCGTCCGCCAAGCCGACCAGCCCTTCGGATCGCACCGGACTTGGCACCCCGTTCATCGTCATCGGCTGCATTCTGCTGGTGGCGATATGCCTCTTTCCCTTCTGGTGGATGAGCCTCTCGTCGATAAAGACCCTGCGCGAGCTTTATACCATTCCGCCGATCTGGTGGCCGGCGGCGCCCACCTGGGGCAACTACCACAAGGTTCTCTTCGAATCGAACATTCCCCGCTACTTTCTCAACAGCGTGATCATCTCGGTCGGAGCCACCGGGCTGGCGCTGTGCTTGGCTGTGTTTGCGTCCTACGGCTTCGCGCGGTTCGACTTCAAGGGCAAGCCGCTGTTCCAGGCCTTCGTGCTTGTCGGTCAGCTGCTGCCTACGGCCGCTATTATCGTGCCGCTGTTTGTGACGCTGCGCGTGCTGGGACTGGTGAACACTTACTGGGGCCTGATCCTGGTCTACATGATCATCACACTGCCCCTCTCGGTGTGGATGCTGACCAGCTACTTCAAGGCGATCCCGGTCGAGCTCGACGAGGCGGCGATTATCGACGGCGCCTCCCGCGTGGGCGTGCTGTTCCGGATCACGCTTCCCCTCTCGACGCCCGGGATCGTGGCAGTGGTGGTGTACTCCTTCGTGACGACTTGGAACGAGTTCATCTTCGCACTGTGCTTCGCCAGTGATTCATCGGTCAAGACGCTTCCCATCGGGCTGGCGGAGTTCTCGACGGAGTTCAATACGGACTGGGGCGCGGTCATGGCGGCATCCGTGATCATGACGCTTCCAATCGCACTTTTGTTTCTGTCGATGCAGCGCCTGTTCGTGGGGGGGCTGACCGCCGGCGCCACCAAAGGCTGAGGAGCAATCCATGACATGCATCGCCGCCACCATGCCGACCATTGGTCTCGGGACGTACGGGAGAACCGGAGATGCCGGGATGGCAAGCATCCTGGCAGCCCTCGAACTCGGCTACAGGCATATCGACACGGCCCAGAGCTACGATACCGAGCGACCGGTCGGTGAAGCCTTTCGCCGGTCCGGAATTCCCAGGGAACAAGTCTTTATCACAACGAAGGTTGCCGACACAAAGCTCGACAGGGTGGGCTTCATGCCGAGTGTCGAAGAGAGCTTGGAGACCCTCGGTCTCGACCATGTCGATCTGCTTCTCATCCACTGGCCATCCCAGAACAATGCGGTGCCCTTTGAAGACTACATGACCGAGCTCAAGCGGGCACAGGACATCGGCCATTCCCGCTTCATCGGCGTCTCGAACTTTCCGATCGCGATGCTCGAGCAGACACGGGCACTTCTCGGAGATGGGGCAGTTGTCACCAACCAGGTGGAAATCCATCCCTATCTGCAGGCGCCGCGGCTATCAAACTATGCGCGCTCGATCGGCCTTCCTCTCACGGCATACCAGCCTCTAGCACAAGGAGATGTAAGATCGGATCCTGTGCTGGTGGCCCTTGGAGAGCGTCATGGGGTCACTCCGGCTGCAGTCGCCCTCGCTTTCCTGATGGCGGAAGGCCATGCCGTCATTCCGGCCTCGTCCAATCCCGTCAACCTGCGTGAGAACATGCGGTCCCTCGAAGTGCGCCTTTCCGACGACGAGATGGGGCAGATCCGGGCTCTCAACCGCAGCGAACGGCGGATCAACCCGACAAAATCCCCAAGGTGGGACGACTAGTTTCGAGCCGGGGCGCGAGAGGACATCATGCGGAGAGTATCCGTCAGCAGCGTGCAGAAAGTCGTGGTGTTGTTCCGCGACCGCGTCGTGCTGCTGCCGGGGCGCGCCTCGCCTTCGCGCCTCGTCTCGAACGGATCCGTATCTTTGACACCCAAACCGGCCAGCGGATCGAGCCTTTTGCGAGCGGGCCGGCCTCGTGATCCGTCATCAGCTCTTTGCCAATCGTTTTCCAACATGAGGATTTCAGAATGAAACCCATCCCTCAGATCAAAGACATTGTGCGGCCTCCGCGCAAGCTCTCGGACGCGCTGGCGCTAATCGGAACGGCCACTGCAAGTAGCGAGCTCAGCCTCATGGGCATTCGCGACCCGCAGATCCGTGGTCCGCTACCGCTCAAGCAAGGGAAATCAGTCGCCGGACCTGCGCTGACCTTGCAGTGTATGCCCAAGCGCGAGGACCTTTACGGTACCAACGAATACGAAAATCCCGAGCTGCAGCTGCACAGGCACGTGCTCTATCCGGCCCAAGCGGGTGACATGGTGATCGTCGATGCGCGCGGGGATATGGCCAGCGGCATTTTCGGGGAGATGATGCTGACCTTCTTCGCCGGCAGAGGCGGGGCCGGCGTGGTGGTCGACGGCTGCATCCGGGACTCAGCCAAGGCCAAGGAATTGGATCTTGGAATCTGGGTGAAAGGCGTGACGCCGAATTACCATGCCCAAACGGCCCTGATTCCATTCGCAGTTAATGTTCCCATTGCCTGCGGTAACGTCCTGGTCATTCCGGGAGACATCGTCGTCGCGGATGACGACGGCGTCGTGGTCGTTCCGGTCGCGCTCGCCCCGAAGCTCATCGAGGTGGCGGGCGAACATGCTGAGTGGGAGGAATTCGCCCGCTACCGCCTGTCGCAGGGTGGCGATTTGCGGAAATATTATCCGCTGACGGAAGAGGTGCAAGAGGAATACATCGCGTGGCGCAACGCCCAGAATGGATCTTCCCACGCATGAGCATCCCCGGTCTTTTGCGCCGGGAAGCGCGATGCTCGGCCGGATTCCTGTCCTGGTCGCAACGACGCGTCGAGGGGCCGTTCGCAAGAGGGGGGCTACATGTTCGGCGGGGTGAAGCGCAGTCGGCTTTACATCTGCGCTACTACTTCGCTGTACGCCGTTATGCTTTCGATCAATAGCGCAAGGACCTTCTGAACACGGCGTTGTCGCGGGAGGAGAGCCTTCTTGGTCGCGGCTTCATGATAGTCTTGGCCAAGACAGATCGGACCTCTTCTGGCAAATTCTCTTTCTAAAGCGAGGGATGTGATGACGATGGACACGTTCGCACCTCGGCTCTATGACCGCCGGACCGTCCTGGTGTCGGGAGGCACGAGTGGGATTGGGCTTGCTTGTGCGAGGGCCTTCCGGGACCTCGGGGCCGAGGTTGTCGCGACCGGAGCGACGCGATCTGAGCGCGACCAGGCTTCGGATGACGCGGAGAATACCGGTCTGGTGTTCGAGGTTCTCGATGTGCGGAACGGTCCCGCGATCGTAGACCTGCTCAAGCGGATGGAACATCTGCACGTGCTGGTGAATGCCGCGGGGGTGATCCGCCGCGACGTCGAACACGACCCGGATGTTTTCGCCGATGTTGTCGATATCAACTTGAATGGGGCGATGCGTGTCTGTTCGGCCGCGAGAGAAAAGCTGCGTGACAGCAGGGGAGCGGTCGTCAATGTTGCGTCCATGCTCAGCTTCTTCGGGGGAGCGAGAGTGCCCGCCTACAGTGCCTCGAAGGGTGGAATCAGCCAACTGACGAAAAGCCTGGCTGCGGCCTGGTCATCAGATGGGATACGTGTGAATGCCGTCGCGCCGGGTTGGATTGCAACACCACTGACCAAGGATCTTCAGGCCGATCCGGAGCGCAGCCGTGCCATCCTGGCCCGTATGCCGATGAACCGATGGGGATTTCCCAGTGAGGTCGCCAATTGCGTGGTCTTTCTCGGCTCGCCTGCCGCGTGCTTTGTGACGGGGGCCATTCTGGCTGTCGATGGCGGCTACCTCACCGTTTGATGATATCGCATCTCACAGGAGTATATGGAATGTCAGAGCCTGAAATCACTCCAAGCAGTGACAAATGGATTCCCTACCGGCATTCCCAGCCAAAGGATTCTCCACCGGAACTTGTGGTTCCGAACGTCATCCCGACAGACGAGCGGATATGGGTCCCGGTCGAGGAGAATGTGTGGTTTCGACCCCTCCTGCTTGCTGCATCACGCGGCTATTGGATGAACCTGTTGCGCGTGAGGAGGTCTGGCGTGCTTTCGCGCCATCGGCATCCTCAGCCAGTTCATGCCTTCGTGCTGAGGGGAGAGTGGCGCTACCTGGAGCATGATTGGATCGCCAAAGAGGGATCTTATGCCTACGAGGCTCCAGGGGAGACGCATACGCTTGTCGTTGATCCCCATGTGGATGAAATGATCACTCTTTTCCAAGTCAACGGCGCAATGATCTATGTCGATCCGGACGGCCAAACCACCGGGTTCGACGATGTGTTCACTCGGATCGAGAAATGCCGCAATCATTATGCGAAGAATGGCTTGGGAGCCGAATATATCGACCAATTCATTCGATAAATGGGCGGCATCGAGCGTTTTGGCATGGGACCCACGCCGTCGAGGTTAAATGCTTGGCTATCGCGGTGCGATTGCCGCTTGGATGTTTGACATTGAATTCTCGTCAACGCTGAGTCGTCAATGTGAGATTGCATCGTACAAACGTAGAAGGGAGGTACCGCGAGCTCCATTGGAGCGGGCTTCTCCCACCGCAAGTGCTTTTCAGCGATCGAAGAGATCCGTGGAAGGGGTCTCTCGGAGCCAGTCGCACGTTGACAGTTGCTTGAGATAGCAGGATCGCAGAGGCTCATGCAGTCACGTCGATGATTGCTCGGTCTCATGCCCGAACGACAATCGGCGGCCCAAGCGCATCCCGCATTGCCAGGTCAGGAGAAACGAAATGTCACTGATTACTTATCTGACAACCATTCGCTTTGCGCCCGGTGCCCTCGCCGAGCTCGGTGACGATCTGCAGGAACTGAATATCAGAAAACCGCTGATCATTGCCGACGTGGGTCTTGAGCGCGCGGGCTTGATTGATCGCCTCAGGAATGTGCTTCCGAACGGCTCCGACGTGCCAACCTTCACGGGAACACCGACAAATCCGACCGAGGGCGCTGTACTCGCTGCGCTGGATCTCTACCGCTCCCGTGGGTGCGACGGATTGATTGCCATAGGCGGCGGCTCGCCGATCGATTTGGCAAAGGGGGTTGCGCTGCTTTCCACCCATAGCGGCCCTCTGGAGGGCTATGCCGCGATTCTGGGTGGGATTCCGAAGATCACCGCAGCGGTTGCGCCTTTGATCGCCCTCCCGACCACGGCCGGCACCGGAAGTGAGGTGGGACGGGCGGCTCTGATTACCCTGGAGGATGGGCGCAAGCTCGGGTTCATCTCTCCCCATCTCATCCCTCGGCGGGCGATCTGCGATCCCGAGCTGACATTGGGGCTTCCCCCAGCTCTCACAGCGGCAACCGGTATGGACGCAATCACGCATTGCGTCGAGACCTTCCTGAGCCCGCGCTTCAACCCTCCGGCGGAGGCCATCGCCCTGGATGGCCTGGAGCGGGCTGTCAAGAACATCGAGCGTGCGGTGACCCACGGTGACGATGCGGCGGCCAGGCACGAGATGATGATGGCTGCGCTGGAGGGAGGATTGACCTTCCAGAAGGGCCTTGGTGCCGTTCACGCCCTCTCTCATCCTCTCGGAGGCCTGAAGCAGGTCTCGCTGCATCATGGGACACTGAACGCCGTGCTGCTGCCCTATGTGATCGAGTTCAATGAGAAGAATTGCGGCCCCAAGTACGACGTTCTGCGTCAGCGAGTGGGGATCGGGCCTGGAGCGAATCTCGCTGATTTCTTCCGTAATCTTAACGCGCGCCTCGACATGCCGGAGAGCCTTGCGGCGATGGGTGTTCCCCGCGTCACGCTCCCCAGCATTGCCGAAAGCGCGACCAAGGATCATTCATCGGCCACCAACCCACGACCGGCAAGCGCCAGCGACTATCTCGCGATCCTGGAGGCGGCGTACGAAGGCGGATCTCTTCACGCCTCCACATGAAGCTTCACTCAGCAGAGCGACATGGCCGTGTTGGGTAGGAACCGGCCCGCGACTAACGCATCAGCACGCAAAGGGGCAACAGAATGCCAAACCCGCATGAACTCGAGTTCAACGACGGCCACACCATGCCCCAGCTCGGCTTTGGGCTATGGCAGGTTCCCAATTCCGAAGCCGCTCACGTGGTCGGCCAAGCTTTCCGAGCCGGATATCGGATGGTCGACTCAGCTGCGGCTTACGGCAACGAGGCGGGCGTCGGGGAAGCCTTGAGGGCGAGTGGATTGGCGCGTGAGGAAATCTTCGTGACCACGAAGTTGGCCAATCCTAATCATGGCTATGATGAAGCCCTGCGTGCCTTCGACGAGAGTTTGGAGCGTCTGGGTTCCGACTACGTGGATCTCTATCTTATTCACTGGCCCCGTGCCTGGGAGGATCGCTACGTGCAGACATGGCGCGCCTTCCAGCGGATCAAGGAGGAGGGGCGTGCGCGGTCAATCGGAGTTTCCAATTTCACGATCGAACATCTCCAGCGCCTCATCAACGAGACGGGTGTTGTCCCAGTTCTGAACCAGATAGAGCTGCACCCGCGGTTTCAGCAGCGGGTCATGCGAGAATTCCACCAGAAACATGGAATTGTTACGCAGTCCTGGAGCCCGCTCGGCCGGGGGCAGCTCGCTGAGAATGAGACAATCAGTGCTCTTGCGGCGAAGCACGGCAAAACCTGGGCACAAATCGTGATCCGCTGGCATATCGCCAGCGGCGTGGCTGTGATCCCGAAATCCGTTGCATCCGAGCGAATTCGGGAAAACTTCGATATCTTTGATTTCGCACTCTCTCCAGATGACCTCGCGCAGGTCAGCAAGCTCGACAGAAGCGATGGACGCGTTGGAGCGCACCCGGATCAGTTCCGTCCGTGAGGGATTCGTGAAAGTGCACCTTAGACTCGGAAGGTCGCCTATTAGCACTTCTCGGAAGTAGACCAAGGGTCTGCTCTCGCGAGGAGCAGCGTACTTTCCCAGGGGGCGGGGTTCGTCAGTGCGTGACCCCGAGCCGACGTTCCTTCACTCGCGTCTTCCGCAGGCGATAGTCTAGATGCCGTGGGTAGACCGGTGGGCATCAGGCATGATCCTGTCAACAGGCGAGAAGGGTCTGGACCCCAGACTAGCGGAAGCTATGCCTTAACGCGTGGCACCGGGGCGCTTATTCGGTTTGATGCCATCAATAGGAAGTGAGAGCCGGGATCTGCTCGCCCATCATGCTCCGGAATTGCGTTTAGCCACCTCAGAAATTAGCAGCATCATGGTGGCACGAACCTGCAGAACCCTGTGCACCGATGAGGTTGTATGATCCCTTCCCACTTGAGAAACTTCCTCCGCGGGTTCGACGCGTCACCCTGGCGAAGTTCGGAGGCCGATGCCCCTCTGTTCGGGACGTTGTCAGCATCCCAGATGCCGACTGGCTCAAGTTTCGGGGCATGGGGGCAAAGTCACTTGGACGGCTTTGGTCTGTCGCTCAGAACGTCCAACGGAATGCGCGCAATTCTCCTCTGGCTGGAATGACCGAGGCTGAGTTGCAGGCTGAATACGATCGTCTCAGTGATGCGAGGAAAGCGATCGACGATCAGCTCAAGGCTGTTCGATCAGAATTCCTATCGAGGCTGTTCACCAAGCATGGCCAACGAGATCCTGCTTGATACCCTTCAATAGCCGATCCAAGGCGTCACGATAAACTGACTTACCCGAAACGCGTCCTCGTTCCGGGAAGTTCATCCGGAACATGACTTCTATCGCCTCTAGACCAGTTCACAACATGACTGAGGCTGCGACCCAGTAGAAGAACGCCGAGATGATCGCTGAGGCTGGGATCGTCACAATCCAGGCCATCACGATGCCCTTGGCGACGCCCCACCTGACGGCTGAGGCCCTGCGGGCGGCTCCGACCCCGATGATCGCCCCTGTGATCGTGTGGGTCGTCGAGACCGGAATGCCGAGCCAGGTGGCCATGAAGAGCGTAATGGCTCCCCCCGTCTCCGCACAGAAGCCCTGCATGGGGGTGAGGCGGGTGATCTTCGATCCCATCGTATGCACGATCCGCCAGCCGCCCATCAGGGTCCCCAGGCCCATGGCGGCCTGACAGGAAATGACAACCCAGAAGGGTACGTAGAACTCGCTGCCGAGATGGCCCTGCGAGAACAGCAGCACAGCAATGATGCCCATGGTCTTCTGGGCATCATTGCCGCCGTGCCCGAGGGAATAGAGGGCTGCCGAAAGGAACTGTAGGCCGCGAAATGCCTGGTCCGCAGCAAAGGGGGACGAGCGGGAAGCCGACCAAGTGGTTATGAGAACCAGGAGAAGTGCGAGCCCAAACCCGATCAGAGGCGACAGAACGATGGCCAGAAGAGTGGGCCCAAGTCCGCCCCACACGACGGCTCCCAGGCCTGCTTTGGCAACGCCCGCACCTACGAGGCCGCCGACCAGTGCGTGGGAGCTGCTGGAGGGAATGCCGCCCGCCCAGGTTATGATGTTCCAGATGATCGCTCCCATGAGGGCACCGAAGATGACGGCGGCATCGATGATGGAGGCCGAAACAATGCCGCTGCCGACGGTATTCGCAACATGGAGCCCGAAGAACAGGAAGGCGATGAAGTTGAAGAACGCAGCCCAGATCACCGCGAGTTGCGGCCTCAGAACCCGGGTTGAGACAATGGTCGCGATGGAATTGGCGGCGTCGTGAAGGCCATTGATGAAGTCGAACAGCAAGGCCACTACGATGAGACCTACCAGCAGTGGCAGCGAGATGGAGGCGGCATCCATTCTGCGGCGCTCCTCAGACGTGCTCGATCACGATGCTGTGGACCTCGTGGACCACATCCTCCAGACGGTCCATCACCCGTTCGAGATGGTCAAGCACCTCCGACGCGACCCAGAAGTCGAGAGCGTGAGCCGATCCCATCGCCTGGAACATGCGGCTGCGGGCAGCATCGTGAAGATCGTCCGTCTGTCCTTCGATCTGCGTGATGCGCTCCGACAGGGTGCTGATCCGCCCCGCATTCGTGCCGACGGAGCGCAGCATCGGAATGACCTCCTGAACGATCCGGGCGCCTTGGACGATGCAATCCGCCATCTCGACCATCTCAGGTTCGAACCGGCTGACCTTGAAGAGGGCCACCGATTTGACGGTCTTGCGCATCTGGTCGATCGCATCATCCATCGACGTGATGAGATCCTTGATATCGCCTCGGTCGAACGGCGTGATGAAGGATCGCCGGATGGCAGCGAGCACTTCTCCCGTGATCTTGTCCGCGTCATCCTCGCGGTTCATCACGGTTGCGATGTTCTGCTCGATATCGGGGCCACCCGCCAAGGTTGCCCGAAGGGCTTCCGCGCCGGCCAGAATTATCCTCGAATGCTCTTCAAACAGATCGAAGAACTGATCTTCCTTGGGCATCAGCGCGCGGAACCATCGAAGCATGGGTCATCTCCTTATAAGAGCAGGGCACGCACTTCAGCAGTCATGAGCGATCTCGCAGGGGCCATCCGGAGGAATGTCGTGACAAGGCGTAGCACAGGGACGATGAGCATCGCGATAATCAGACCGGCGAGAGCGATCCTGTGCATGAGAAATTTGAGTTCCATTCCGATCAAGCTTGGCATTCATAGGCGTGCTGCCGCAGTCATACCACAGACGTTGCCTCGCGCCGCAAGGGTGGCATTCCAAGCTGACAAGCTGGATATCGCCATGCTTCGAACCACTTCGATCCCTTCGTCAGAGTTCTCCCCGGGGTCATGTCTGAAACATGCACCGGCTGGATGAACTGGAGTTGGCAAGGCAAGTTCAGTTCCTGCTTCCATCGCTGACATGTGCAGCACCCACACTTGAGAGAAGCAACTTTGCTCTCTGAATGGCGTCCCTGAGTTCCGGTTCATGAACTGCTTCAGCGGCTTCCGCTTGGTCGAACCATCGCAGGCTGCGTTGCCCCTTCTCCGGCCAGCGCTTGCGCTGACTTTTCACCTTGAGCGGAAAGACCTCTCCCTGACAGGGTACTACCTCTCTGCTCTTGAGACGCTTACCGTAGCCATACGAGCCAATCGGCACCTTGCCGACTTCGCCGACCAAACCAGCCTCTTCCAGAGCCTCGCGCGCGGCCGAGGCATGCGGTTTTCGCCCTTTCATTGGCCAACCCTGTGGGATGACCCAGCGTCGTGTGCCGCGGGAGGTGATAAGCATGACCTCAATGCTGCCGTCAGCCCGTTCCCGAAAGGGCAGGCAGGCGTACTGAATGGCGGACGGCGGGTACAAATCCGGTGAACTCCTATGACTTCCTCGAACAAACGCGCGTGGAGCGGTGTAAGCCGCAACGTTGATTAGGGCGGAAGCTGACGACATCCCGAGCCAGCCATACCTTGCGTTAGTTGAACACGTGTGCATAGACTTTTCGCGTGAGCTTGAGGGCAAATCTCTCTCGATCGCATAATGCCTGTTGACCTCTCGCAGAGCATCAATCGACCGGAGCAAGTCCTTATGGAGGCGTCTTCAGATCGCGAAGAACAGCTGAAACGCGATCGCGCAACCCGTAACTTCGTTACGGCAGAAGAGGTTGCCCGGCTCGCCGGAGTGTCCCGCTCAGCCGTGTCCCGCACATTCACGCCAGGAGCCAGCGTCTCAGCCGATGTAAAGCAACGGGTTCAGGAAGCGGCCAAAACGTTGGGATATCGGGTCAATCGCCTAGCCCGAAGCCTGATCAGCGACCAGTCCAATCTCGTCGGCGTCGTCGGCGCCAACCTGTCCTTGCCCTTCATGGCGCGCCAGCTTGACGAACTGAGCCGGGCGCTTCTCCGGCGCGGCATGCAGTGCCTGCTCCTGAACGCCGCCGAGGCGGAGCAGGGGATCACGCCGCTGCTCGAGCTCATCCTCGAGTTCCGCGTGCGGGCCATCGTGGTGATGTCCGGTTCGCCGCCCACATCCATCATCGACGAGTGCATGGCTAACGGCGTACGGGTGATCTTGGTCAACCGGCAGGCCGATGACGCCGAAGCGGATACAATCATCAGCGACGATCTGGGCGGCGCCCGCATCGCGGCCGAGCGGCTGCTCAGGGCCGGATGCCGACGGATCGGCGTCGTCGGCAGCGGGGCGCGCACGCCAACCCAGATCCGCCGACGCGTCGCCTTTACCGATTGTGTCGAGGAAGCCGGGTTTAAGCCCATCGTCTGGGCCTTGGGCGAGACCACTTACGAAACTGGCATGGAAGCCGCCAAAGGCCTGCTTGGCTCCCATGACCTGGATGGTGTTTTCTGCGTCACCGATCTCCTGGCGCTCGGCTTTCTCGATGGGGCCCGCGGGATGGGACGGCGCATACCCGAGGATCTCTCGGTCATCGGCTTCGACGACATCCCGCAATCGGCATGGGCTCCCTACGGCCTGACGACTGTCAGGCAGTCGATGAGCGATCTCACCGGGTCCGTGCTGGCGGCCATCGAACGGGAGATGCACGGAGAGGGTATGGAGCTCGTGCATGAAGTCCTTCCGGTCGAACTCGTCGAGCGAGCGACTGTGCGCCCTTCGATCTGATCTTGGTCCATTCCTTATCCAGAAGGCCCCTTGCAAGCTTTGCACACGTGTGCAAAGCTCCTCTTACTACTCCAATGTGATCCTCCCGCGGCCGAGCTGTGCCGCGGCGGTGCCTGGATGAAGTGCGCGAGTTGACCGCCCGCCGGCAAAGCCGGACGAGAGCACCAGAAGTCAGCCGCTAGTGGGAAACGCATTTGAGCCGGTCCCGGCTCCGGGAAGGACGTGACGGAATGACGACTTCGGCGGCGCCAGCACAAACCCCATCGAACCTATCGTCCGCACGCGCCATTCTGGGCCACCTGCGGCACTTCTTCACACAGCCCGAACGCCTCCTCGGCATCCTGCTCGCCGTTGTGCTGGGGGCGCTGGTGCTCGTGCCGCTGTTCGAGCTGATCCGGGAGACCCTCACCGTTCAGCCTTATGACCGCGCCTATCTGCCCAAGGCACAGCCGGGCGAGTTCACCCTCTTCCACTACGAGCGCGTCTTCGCCGGCCGCCTCTCCTGGGCGATCTTCTACAAGCCGTTCTTCAACTCGCTGGTCACGGCCTTTGCCGCGACCGCCATCTGCCTGACCCTCGGTGCCGGCTTCGCCTGGCTGATCGTGCGCACGAACATTCCGTTCCGGAACTTCCTGCACACGCTGGTGATGATCCCGTACATGCTCCCGTCGTGGGTGATGGCGCTGGCCTGGATCACGTTCTTCAAGAACGACCGCATCGGCGGAGCGTCAGGCGCCTTTGCGTACTTCTTCGGCGTGCAGCCGCCGGACTGGATCGCCTATGGCCCGATCCCGATCGTCATCTGCCTGTCGCTGCACTACTACGTCTACTCCTATCTCTCGGTGTCGAGCTCGATCACGAGCGTTGACAGCCAGCTGGAGGAGGCAGGGGCTATGGCGGGCCTCTCGCGCCTCAAGCAGTTTCTCTGGGTCATCGCGCCTCTCCTGCTGCCCGCCATTGGCTCCGCGGTCGTGATGACCTTCATCCGCGTGGTCGGATCGTTCGGCACGCCCGCCGTGCTCGGCATGCCGGTGCGCTATTTCGTGCTGCCGACGCAGATCTATGCCGCCATGGGGACACGCAATGCGGGAGACGGCTTCCTGCTTGCGCTCGTGCTCGTGGTCCTCGCCTGCCTGTTCATCTTCATCAACCAGCGCCTCATCGGCGTCCGCAAGAGCTTCGTGACCCTCTCCGGCAAAGGCTTCCGCAGCAAGGAGATCGATCTCGGGCGCTGGCGCTGGCCGCTCGTCATCCTTATCATGCTGCTCATGACGGCGGCCGTCGCCTTCCCGCTCGTCCTGCTGGTCCTTCAATCGCTGATCAAGACGGCCGGCAATTACAGCCTCAGCAACCTCACCCTGCACTATTGGATCGGCGGGGGAGGCGAGGGCGTCGACCAGCTCCAGGCTGCCCTGGTCGACAACGGCAACATCATCGATGCCACCTGGAACAGCCTCAAGCTGGCGTTCCTCACCGCCATGGCGACCGGCATCTTCGGCTTCCTCATCGGCTATGTGGTGGTGAGGACCCGCGGCTCGCTGACCTCGCGGGCCTTGGAGATGGTGGCCTTTCTGCCATACATCTTCCCGGCTTTGGCCTTTGGTGCGATCTATATCGGCATGTTCGCCCGTCCGTTCGGGCCGATCCCGGCGCTCTACGGCACCTTCGCGCTGCTCGTCCTGATCTGCTCGGTCAAGACGCTGCCGTTTACGTCCCGCACGGGCATTGCGGCGCTGTTGCAGATCGACAAGTCACTAGAGGAAGCAGCCCGGGTCCAGGGCATCGGCTGGTTCCGCCGCATGGTGCGGATCATCGTGCCCATCGCCGCCGGCGGGCTTCTCTCCGGCATGCTGCTGAGCTTCATCAGCATCATGCGCGAGCTGTCGCTGATCATCCTGCTCGTCACGCCGTCAACCAACGTGCTCGCCGGCGTCATCTACAACTACCAGAACCAGGACATGCCCCAACTCGTCGGCGTCGCCACCGTGCTGCTCGTCGCCATCGTGATTGCGGTCAACCTGGTCGTCCGCGCCTTGTCAACGAAGGCGAGGATCGGAGCGGCCTGACCGCTCCATCCAGGTCGACTCAAAGAGAAACGAAGGAGGAAGCTCATCATGACACCGACTTTCCGCAGCGCCAAAGCCTGGCTCGCGGCCGGAGCCCTGACCCTTGCCCTCGCTGCGCCGGCCTTGGCGCAGCAGGCTGATCCCAAATGGGATGCTTGGCTGCAGAAAAGCCAGCTCGGTCCGTACCAGAAGAACGAGAACTGGGACGAGGTCGTCACCAACGCGAAGAAGGAGGGCGAGGTCGTCGTCTATTCCTCCTCGGGCACGATGCTGAAGGTGGCCGAGGACTTCGCGAAGTTGTATCCCGAGATCAAGGTCAAAGCCTATGATCTTGGCTCCGAAAAGACCATCGAGAAGGTCGTGCGCGAGCACCAGGCCGGTGTCTACGCGGCAGACGTGGTCTACTCGGGCGGCACCGAGCAGATGGTGTTCGACCTGCTCCCCAACCACCGCATCGTCAACTACGTGCCGTCCTATCTGACCGACAGGATCGCCGCCGAACATCGCGAGCCGCTGCTGACGCATGTGATCGAGGCCTACGGCGTCTTCTACAATTCGGAGGCCCACCCGCAGCCGCCGATGAAGACCATCTGGGAACTGACCGAGCCGCAATGGAAGGGCCGCTTCTCCATGAAGTCGCCGGCCGGCTCGCTCACCACGCTGATGATGCTGGCCGCCATCGTCGAGCACTCCGACGAGATGCAGAAGGCCTACGAGCAGCACTACGGCAAGAAGCTTGAACTCTCACCCGGCGTCGAGAACGGGGGCTACGAGTTCCT
This sequence comes from Microvirga sp. HBU67558, assembly GCF_018069605.1. Lineage (NCBI taxonomy): Bacteria > Pseudomonadati > Pseudomonadota > Alphaproteobacteria > Hyphomicrobiales > Methylobacteriaceae > Microvirga > Microvirga sp. HBU67558. Next base: position 22,333 of record NZ_JAGPUP010000508.1, read on the forward strand.
GCACCGGCTGATCGGCAACGATATCGTCATTTCCGACAACAGCTCGAAGATCGCCACGGCCGTCGGCCTGCGCGGCCAGGCCAAGCCGCCGATGGCGTTCTCGGTCATCCATTACCTGACCAAGAACCAAAGCGATAACTACGCCAACGCGATCCCCTACGATCTGCAGCCCGCGGCGTTGTTCTCCTATCCGACCTATGTGGCCGTGGCTGGGCAGGCGCCCCATCCCAACGCGGCAAAACTCTTTGTGGCGTTCCTGATGGGCAGCAAGGATCTGAATGCGACTTCGGAGCTGAAGGCGCCGTACCGGTCCGGGAAGTCGCTCGAGCTCCTGCAGGGCATGGCCGCCTTCTACCAGGTCGGCACCTTCTCGCCGCGTACCGACGTTCCGCCGCCGCCCCACAGCGAGATGTGGCCCAAGGCGCGTAAGCTCACGGCGTCGCCTGAATTCGTGAAGGACAACATCGCGAAGATCAGCGACTTCTGGATGGCCGAGACGAGCCGGTAACCCGACCTGAATGACTTCCGCACGAGAGAGTGCCCATGTCTGAAATCACCCTCAGAAATCTCACGAAGTCGTACGGAAGTCATCTGGCCCTTCCGAGCCTCGACCTCGACATCCCGAAGGGCAGCTTCGTGACCCTGCTCGGGCCGTCGGGCTGCGGCAAGACCACGACCCTGCGCGTCATCGCCGGCCTGGAGCAGGCGACCACGGGCGAGGTCGTGCTCGGCGGGAAAACGGTCTACTCCAGCCGGACCGGCGTCTTCGTGCCGCCCGAGCGGCGCGGCCTCGGCTTCATCTTCCAGAGCTACGCCCTGTGGCCCAACATGAAGGTCGACCGCAACATCACCCTCGCGCTCGCGGAGGCGAAGCAATCGGCGCACGTGATCAAGGAGCGCCTTGCAGAGGCGCTCGCGAAGGTCCAGCTGACCGGGCTTGCGGACCGCTATCCGTCCGAGCTGTCGGGCGGTCAGCAGCAGCGGGTGGCCGTGGCCCGTCTGATTGCGGCCCGCAACTCGGTCTTGCTCATGGACGAGCCGCTGTCGAACCTCGACGCGAAACTCCGGACGGAGATGCGCACGGAGCTGAAGCGCCTCCACCGTGAACTGCAGGCGACCACGGTCTACGTCACGCACGATCAGGTCGAAGCGCTGACCATGTCCGATATCATTGTCGTGATGAAGGACGGCGTCATCCAGCAGCAGGGCTCGCCTTACGAGATCTACCACAACCCCGCCAACCTCTTCGTCGCCGAGTTCATCGGCGATCCCAGGATCAACCTCCTTGACGGCAACCTGGCGACCGTTGGGGGCGAGCGGATCGTGCGCTTCGAGGATGCTGTCATTCCCGTTCTGGCAGGCCTGCAGGTCCCGGATGGCCCGGTGACGTTCGCGATCCGCCCGGAGAACATCACGATTGTCGAGCGGCAGGGCCCGTTCAGCCTGCAGGCCGAGGTCGACATCGTCCAGCCCACCGGATCGCAGACGATCATTTCACTTACGGTCCGAGGGCACCGGGTCACGGCGCTCATTCCCCGCTTCGAGACCTCTCTGCCGAAGAAGACCATCTGGATCGAGTTCCCGCCCGACCAGATCACCCTCTTCGACAAAGGTAGCGGGAACCGGCTCCCATTGGCGCCACCCGTTGTCGGAGCCTCTCACGCGGCCTGAATGCGACGTTCGGCTGGAGGCCGAACAGGCAGAACGGACAACCCTGTGGCACACCCCTTCCCGATGAGTGTGCCGCAACAGCCATACCACGAAGATCAGGATCAAATTTTTGATGGTGACTCAGTTCAATTTTCCACGTCCCCCGATGAGCCTCATCGTGGACGATCTCCCGCCGTTCGGGGTGAAGCTTTTCGTTGGGGACGCCAATGCGGCGTCGGACAAGGCTTTGCTTGAGAGCAACGACATCGCCATCGTGGTGAACTGCGCCGTCAATCTCGACATCGACTACACGGCCGGGGTCGGAGCCTCCGATATCGCGTCGCCGCACGGCCCAGTCCGGAACTACAAGCTGGGTCTCATCGACGATGCGGGCAATCCCGACACGATGCTTCTGGCCGGCTACTACCTGCTTGATGGCGCCCTGCATCAGCAGCTGCCCGACCGCCACACGTACCCTCACCGTCGCCGTGGCAACGTGCTGCTGCACTGCCGCGGCGGGCGCAGCAGGTCCGTGATCCTGGCGGCCCTGTACATCCACATCCAGATGCCCAACCGGTTCCCGACCCTTGAGGCCGCCATTGATCACCTGCGCGCCACGCGTGAGCTTCATCCTGATGAATGGATGGAGACACCAAAGCCGATGCTGATCGAAGCCGCCCGCCATGCCGCTGCGTGGATCCGGCGGATCGAGCGCGAGAAGCATCCGGCGACACAGCGCGTTTCCTCCAGCCAGTAACCAGGACAAACCTTCATGCCCGTCTCCAACATAGCCAGGGCCGCAGAGCCCGTCTCTTTGTCCGCACTAGAGAAATCCGACCTCAGACTGGCTGTCGCATCCGCGGTGGCACGTGAGGCGGGGGGCTTGGCCCGCCGCCGGTTCAACGGACGCCCCGGCACGACTGGCATCAACCTCAAGGGACATCAGGACTATCTCTCGGCCGTCGATGCCGAGGTCGAGAGCTTGGTGCGCAGCCGGCTGCTGGAGAGCTTTCCCGAGGATTCCTTCTTCGGCGAAGAGGGTGGAGGATCGTTCGACGACAATGTGTGGGTGGTGGATCCGGTTGATGGCACGGCGAACTTCGTGCGCGGGATCTCACAGTTCTGCATCTCCATTGCGTATGTGCGCGACGGCCGGACCCGGATCGGGATTATTTACGATCCGATGCACGATGAACTGTTCGCAGCCGAGCGCGGCCGGGGCGCGACACTGAACGGCGAGCCAATCCGGGTCAGCGGTCTGGGCGATATGCAATCCGCCACCATCGAAGCTGGCTGGTCGACCCGGCTTCCGCTCAGCCAGTACGTTGATCTCGTCGGCCGGATCCTGGCGGATGGTGCGGGCGTCCGTCGCGGAGGGTCAGGCGCCCTGGCCCTGGCCTACGTGGCGGCGGGCCGGATCGACGGCTATTGCGAGTTGCACATGAACTCGTGGGATGCCCTGGCCGGGATGCTGTTGATCGAGGAGGCGGGCGGCTGGGTGAACGATTTCCTCGCCGGTTCTGGACTGCGCGACGGCAACATCGTGCTCGGCTGCACATCCGGTCTGAAGAGCCCTCTCGCCCGACTGATGGGAATGGTCTGACTGCACCCGAATGGTTGATCGTGGGACGCGACAGCTCCTGTGCCTGGGTTGGCGCGGCAGGGGCTCGCGCTCCCACGAGCTTTGAAAGCGATTGCCCATGTTGTTCTCAATCCATGATGCCAGCATTGTGGATCAAATGCTTCGCAAAGCGGCGAGGTCGGAGATCATGCTCCGCTTTCGGAACCTGTCGAGCCATGAGGTTCGGCAGAAATCGTCGGCCATGGATCTTGTGACGGATGCCGATGAGGCTGCCGAGCGGATGATAGCCAGAGAGCTGGGGCGGGCGTTTCCGCATGCTGTCCTGATTGGCGAGGAGGCCACGGCGCGTGACCCGTCGCTGCTGAACAGGCTGGCGGACGCGGACCTCGCCTTCCTAATCGATCCGGTGGACGGCACCAAGAATTTTGCTTCGGGTCTCCCGTTGTTCGGGGTGATGGTGGCGGCCGTTGTGCGAGGGGAGGTCGTTGCCGGTTGGATCCATGACCCGGTTGGGAACGACACGGCGATGGCCGTCCGCGGGGAGGGGGCTTGGATCGAGTACCCCGACGGCAGACGAACCGATCTCCGGGTTGCGCCTTCGGTCGCGGTCCGAGCCATGTCGGGATGCGCGTCCTGGCATCATATGCCGGAGCCCGTGCGGTCCACCGTCGCGGCTAACCTCACAGGTTTCGGGGCTGTTGCCTGCTATCGCTGCGCGGCGCACGAGTATCGGATGGCCGCCGCCGGACATTGCCACTTCCTTGTCCACTCGAAGCTTATGCCTTGGGACCATGCGGCAGGCTGGCTGCTCCATCGGGAAGCCGGCGGCTACTCCGCACGGTTTGACGGAGCGCCCTATCGTCCGACCTTCCATGAAGGAGGCATCATATGCGCCCCCGACGCAGAGAGCTGGCGGACGATCCATGAGAGACTGTTCGGTCTCACTGCAATGTCGCTCGCGAGTTCTGTCGGGGCTGGGCAGTAAGCGTGTGTGAGCTACTTACTCCTCTGCGCCACTGCTCGCACGCGGGCAGTCAGTAGCACGGGAGGAAAATCATGAGACGACTCGTCAGTGTCGCGGCCTTGCTGGCCGCTACAAGTAGCATTGCGTACGCTCAGAACACCCTGCCTCAAACCAATGACGCCTACTTCCGCGCGGCTCAGTCCGCGCTCCAGGAGCGCCTGCGGGTGACGCCGAACATCAACCGCGCCAAGAACGTGATCCTGTTCGTCGGCGACGGCATGGGCATCTCCACAGTCACAGCGGGCCGCATCTACGAGGGGCAGAAGCGCGGCGTTGACGGCGAGTCGAACTCGCTGACCATGGAAAAGCTGCCTTTTGCGGCCCTGTCGAAGACCTACACCCATGACGCGCAGGTCGCCGATTCCGCACCGACCGCCGTGGCGATGGTGACCGGGGTCAAGACGCGCAATGACGTCATCGGCGTCAATAGCGAGGTCGAGGTCGGCGACTGTGCTGGGTCCAAGGGCAAGGAGGTGCTGAGCCTAGCGGCCATGGCCGAGCGGGCCGGGCAGGCCACCGGCGTCGTCTCCACCGCACGCATCACCCATGCCACGCCTGCTTCCATGTACGCCCATACGCCCCATCGAGACTGGGAAGGCGACGCAAATATGACGCGGGAGGCCATCGCGGCCGGATGCAAGGACATCGCCCAGCAACTCGCCGCATGGTCTCACGGGGACGGCTTTGAGGTCATTTTCGGCGGCGGACGCGACCGCTTCCTTCCGGAAACCGTGAACGACCCCGAGGATACAGACAAGAAGGGCTCGCGCAAGGATGGGCGGAACCTCGTCCAGGAATGGCAGAACCGCTACTCCAACAGCGGCGTGTTCCTGTGGAACCAGGAGCAATTCGACAAGCTCGATACGAAGACCCCACACGTCATGGGCCTCTTTGAGCGCTCGCACATGCGCTACGAGGCTGACCGCCTCAAGGACAACGGGGGCGAGCCGTCCCTGGCGGAGATGACGGTGAAGAGCATCGACATCCTGAGCCAGGACCCGAACGGCTTCTTCCTCATGGTCGAGGGCGGGCGCATCGACCACGCCCATCACGACGGCAATGCGTATCGCTCACTCGAAGACATGGTAGCCTTCGACAATGCCATCAAGGCGGCGCTGCAAAAGGTAAACCTCGATGAGACGCTCGTGATCGTGACGGCAGACCACAGCCATACGCTGACTATCAGTGGATATCCGAAGCGTGGCAACCCGATCCTGGAGACCATCGTCGAGCCGGACGGCAAGCCAAAACTTGGCAAGGATGGCAAGCCGTTCACGACACTCGGCTATGCGAACGGGCCCGGCGCCGTGAAAGAGAATGAACCACGTCCGACGCCAGCTAATACCACCGCGCCGGATTACAAGCAGCAGTCCCTGGTCCCGCTCGACAGCGAGACCCACGGCGGCGAGGACGTTGCGATCTTTGCTGGCGGCCCCTGGGCTCACCTCTTCGCGGGCGTGGTGGAACAGAACTACATCTACCACGTGATCGATCATGCCACGAAGTTGGGTGAACGCTCAGGCCTGCGTGCAGCCGCTCAGTAGGAACTCTAGCGGGTGGGCTGGACCCGGCCCACCCGTCCCGCAAATTTATATGCCCTTGGGCCATCCGATATGCCTTAGAACGAATGCAGGAACAACCGTTAATGGCACATCCAAGACGTACGGCTCTGGTCAGCTTAGAGGTGTGAATCGGACATTAACAAGGCCAGAGAACTCCCTTGCCTTCTCCAACATCAGGATCCTGCAATGTCATCGATCCATCCGCCAAACAGGTCAGCAACCTCCAGGCTGCTTGCAAGATTGTAATTCTCGTCGACGAGTTCCTTGTCCTGGTGCTGTAACAAGCCACTCGCCAGGTGCGGCTCGGCTCCTGCTCGATATCGAGCGGTGAAGGCCCCGCATCGGCGGAAGTCATGTGGGCTGAGAGCCGCACCAAGAGTTGACCGAGTGGTCTCGGTGATCCTCCGTTCGACACTTCCATAGCTGAGTCCCTCACCATACTGCCCAATCCAGAGTGGACCCATCAGCAATTGGTTCGACTAATCCCCGATCATAAACTCACCGGTTTGCCGAAGAAGCCGTGGTCTCGCCCAGGTGAGGTACAGGCCAATAGCTGGGTTGAGGCCCTGTCGGATGAGGTGGAGATCCGGCCGTCTATTCTTGACCTTCAGGCCCGGCAGCTTGATTGCCCAGCGATCCTGCTCGCGCACAAAGCTGTGACCCAACCTGAGCTCCGAGAAGTTCTTCAGCCGAATCGGGCAATAAGCGAGCATGGCTATCATCAGACCATCGCGGATCTGACCGGCTCGCCAGATCGGGCGGCGCCTGTGAGCTGCCTGAGCCTCCTTGAAGGGCAAAGTTGCAAGCCGCTCCACAAGATCCCGCTCCTCGTGTGCCGAGAGGAAGTCAGGCTGATATCTGAATCCCTCAGGCAGGGCAGGGGAAGCCTGGGAAAGGTCATTTTGGATTGGGTTCATCGGTCACCTCCCCGTTATGCAACATCGAGTTCGCCGACTGATGAAAAGCTCGAGCTTTCGATGCGCTACTCAACGCAGTTGCAGCCGCATTCGTTGAGCAGCAGGAGCACGCTGGTGACAGACAGCCCTTCGGGAACAAATCCCGGCTGGCGCTAGTTGGCGGCCAACGGCCGACCAAACGGTGAATGGGGAGAGGGAACTAATGATCCGAGCCTCGGCTCAACGTGCATCAGAACGCTCGCAGCTGGACTCCGCCTGATGACCACAGGCTCCGAGCGGCTGACCGGCAAGGTCGTGATCGTGACCGGCGGCGGACGCGGCCTCGGCCGCTCCATGGTCCTCGGCTTCGTGCGTGCCGGCGCAAGCGTTGTCGCGACCGCCGCGCGTGAGACAGCGGAGGTCGAGCAGGTGGCACGCGAGGCCCGGGAGCTGGGCCATGCGAACCGCATCCTTCCCCTGACGGCTGATGTCACGCGGGAGGAAGACTGTGTCCGAGCGGTCGAGGCTGCTCATTCGCGGTTTGGTCGTCTGGATGTTCTCGTGAACAACGCCGGGCGGGGCATGAAGTATGTCAGCGAGGCGTTCCTCACCGAGCCGGCCCGGTTCTGGGAGGTTGCGCCTGAAACCTGGCAGATGGTGATCGATACGAATGTGAACGGACCGTTCCTGATGGCCCGGGCCACCGTGCCGAGCATGCTCCAGGCGGGCTGGGGCCGGATCATCAACATCTCGATGAACCACGACACCATGCGCCGCCGCGGCTTCTCGCCCTACGGCCCGTCGAAAGCCGCGCTCGAATCCGAGACCGTCATCTGGGCTCAGGATCTTGCCGGAACGGGCGTGACCGTGAATGCCCTGTTGCCAGGGGGCGCCACGCTGACCGGCATGATCCCGCCAGGCGTCTCCAGCGCTGTGCGTGCGCAGCTGCTGGATCCCGACATTGTCATTCCGCCACTGCTGTGGCTCGCCTCGACCGAGGCTGACGGAGTGATCGGCCGACGCCTAGTCGCCAACCGATGGCGTTCCGATCTCGACGAGACCGCGGCCGCCGAGGGCGCCATGGAGGAGGCCGGATGGGGGCTACGATAGGCAGGCTCTCATCTGGCAGAGTGCGCTGCGGTGCCGACCCGAAAGACGCCGCCTAAACGGGAGCACCCGGTGTCGGATGCGTTCCCGTTGTCCCAACAAACTGGACAATCACCATGGATGTGCAAACCCTCTTCCAGCCGTTCAGCCTCAAATCCCTCACGCTGAAGAACCGCATCGTCATGGCGCCCATGACGCGGTCGTTCTCCCCGAATGGCATCCCGACATCGGACGTTGCAACCTATTACGGCCGACGGGCCGGGGAGGTCGGGCTGATCGTGTCCGAGGGCACGGTGATCGACAGACCAGCCTCGTCAAACGACGCCGATGTGCCTCATTTCTACGGTGAACAGGCGCTGGAGGCCCGGAGGCAGGTTATCGGCGAGGTGCATGCGGCCGGCGGCGCCATGGCGCCGCAGATCTGGCACATGGGCGTCATGCACCCTCACGCCTCGGGCTGGCAGCCTCCGGGGCCATTCGAGGGCCCGTCCGGGCTCGTGATGCCCGGTGAGCGAATCGGTGTGGAAATGAGCGAGGCCGATATCACCGAGACCATTGCCGCCTTCGGCCGCGCCGCACGGGATGCCAAGCGGTTGGGCTTCGATGCCGTCGAGATCCACGGCGCCCACGGGTACCTGATCGATCAGTTCCTGTGGGCCGGCCTGAACAAGCGCACCGATGCATGGGGCGGGGCAACCCTGCCCGAGCGCAGCCGCTTTGCCGTCGCGGTGGTGAAGGCGGTTCGTGAGGCTGTTGGCGAGGATTTCGTCGTGATCCTGCGCCTGTCGCAGTGGAAGCAGCAGGACTTCGCTGTCAAGCTCGCCAAGACACCCGACGAGATGGAGGCCTGGCTCACCCCACTCGCAGAGGCCGGGGTGGACATCTTTCATTGCTCGCAGCGGCGCTTCTGGCAGCCGGAGTTCGAGGGCTCGGACCTCAACTTTGCCGGCTGGGCCAAGAAGCTGACCGGAAAGGCGACGATCACGGTCGGATCAGTGGGCCTGTCAGGCGAGTTCATCGCGGCCTTCCAGGGCGAGAGTTCCCATCCCAGCTCCTTGGATGAACTGCTGCGCCGGTTCGGGCGAGGCGACTTCGATCTGGTAGCGGTCGGCCGCGCGATCCTATCCGATCCGCAATGGCCGACGAAGATCCGCGAGAACCGCAGCGAGCAGTTGCGCGACTTCACCCGCGAGGCTCTTGCGACTCTTTACTGAGCGTTGGCGGTTGAACATATCCACGACCGCGCGTCTGCGGGCATGAGGCAGCGGCTCTGCTCGCCCAAAGGGCTCAAACGGCAGAGCGAAATGGAGACAGGCATGAAGGGGATCACACTGCACGCACCGGGCGGATTGGATCGGCTAGAGCTGACCGAGATGCCCGATCCCGGTTCTCCCGGGCCCGGCGAGATCCGGGTCAGGCTTCACGCGAGCTCGCTCAACTACCACGATTATGGCGTCGTGAGCGGACGGATGCCGACGCGAGACGGACGAATTCCGATGTCGGACGGCGCCGGCGTAATCGAAGCCGTGGGCGAGGCGGTAACGGAGTTTGCCGTCGGCGACCATGTCGTGTCCTGCTTCTTTCCGGGCTGGCTTGAGGGACCGCCGGCGGTGAGTGATTTCTCGACGACGCCAGGCGACGGGGTCGATGGCTATGCCCGGGAGGCTGTGGTGCGCCCGGCGACCTGGTTCACCCGTGCACCTGAGGGCTTCAGCCATGCCGAAGCGGCCACGCTCACCACGGCGGGGTTGACCGCCTGGAGGGCCTTGGTCGTCAACGGTGGCCTCAAGGCTGGAGATGTCGTGCTGGTGCTGGGCACCGGTGGGGTCTCGATCTTCGCGCTTCAGCTCGCGAGGCTGATGGGTGCGACCGTCATCGCCACCTCCTCGTCGGACGAGAAGCTGGAGCGGGTCCGGGCTCTTGGGTCCGATCACACGATCAACTACCGCCAGCATGAGGATTGGGGCGTCCGCGCGCGGGATTGGACCGGCGGACGTGGTGTGGATCACGTCATCGAAGTCGGCGGGCCGGGCACGCTGGGGCAATCAATTGCCGCTGTGCGGGTTGGCGGACACATTTCGCTGATCGGCGTCCTGACCGGTCGCTCTGGCGAGGTCCCGACCGGAGCCCTGATGGCCAAGCAGGCCCGGCTTCACGGGTTGATTGTCGGCAACCGAAGCCAGCAGATGGACTTCGTGCGCGCGATCGAGGCGACCGGGATCCGGCCTGTCATTGATCGCAGCTTTGCCCTTGCCGCCATGGCCGAAGCATTCCGGTATGAGGAATCGGGAGCCCACTTTGGCAAGATCTGCCTGGAGTTCTGAGGATTTCGGATGTCGAAGCACTTCCGGAAAGCAAGCTGAATGCGGGAACCAAAGCCGTGGCGCCGTTCACGTCTCATAAGCGCACCTTCCGAAGGGTGGTGGTTTCCTGGACGTGGGTCAGAGCGTTGGTTTTATCGTCCAGAACGATGTTCAGTGTAGGATCTCGCTCTAAGTTGGGTCTGTGACTTCTGCCAGACGCTTCGAGTTTGCCTTCACGCGAACCCGCACAGGTCGGAGAACCGCAGTCCAAGGGAGGCAGACATGAAGATCGGCATTATCGGCGCAGGCAACATTGGCGGCAACCTGACCCGCCGCTTCACCGCGCTCGGGCACGAGGTCTCGGTGGCCAACTCCCGCGGGCCTGAAACGCTCGCCTCCTTGTCGCAGGAGACCGGCGCCAAGGCCGTTTCGGTCGCTGAAGCGGTCCGCGACAAGGATCTCATCATCGTCACGATCCCGCAAAAGAGCATCCCCAACCTCCCAGCAGGATTGTTCGACGGCGTCGGCCCTGATGTCGTCGTCATTGACACCGGCAACTACTATCCGCAGCAGCGTGATGGTCGCATCGAGGAGATCGAGAATGGCACGCCGGAGAGCCGCTGGGTCGAGGGGCAATTAGGCCGGCCGGTGATCAAGGCGTTCAATAACATCTATGCCCGGCACCTGCTCGAGCGTGGTCAGCCGCGGGGAACTCCTGGCCGCATTGCCCTGCCGGTTGCAGGGGATGATCCGAAGGCCAAGGACATCGTGCTTCAGCTCGTCGACGAACTCGGGTTTGATGGCATTGACGCCGGAGGCCTGGACGAGTCCTGGCGGCAGCAGCCGGGAACGCCTGCGTACGGGACAGACCATGATGCTGAGGGGGTCCGTCGCGCCCTGTCCGAAGCCAGCCGGGAGCGCAAGCCGGAATGGCTCGCCAAGTAAGACTGCAAAGTCCGCTGTCTGTTTTCATGAGAGGGCGCCGCTATGTCGTTCGATCCCGGCACCTTGTGCTTTCGCGAGCCGATAGGCGCTGCCCAGAAGATCGATAAGGTCGAGCAATCGTGCCACATAGGGATCACGGGCAGTAAAGCCCGATATCTCGTGCTCGGCCTGCTACGCACGTTCTAGGGCATCGATCAAGCGAAGCAGATGGCGCCAATGCAGCCCATGAGCGCCGCATTCCGAACCTGTAGCCCCGCCAGGATATGCCTGAGTGGACAGCGCACTTCCAGTGACTATCAAGCGCGAGGCTCCACGCGCAGAAGTGGAAGTTATTCCTCTAGTTAGAGCGTTGGATTACCCTAGATGTTTGCGGATCCGACATTTCACCGGACCGTGCGATGCAGAAAGATCTTGAGCCCACTTCACCCACGACTGCGCAGGAACGAATGGGCTTCGTGCGCGTCCGCGGGGCCCGCGAGCACAATCTTAAGAATATCGATCTTGAGATTCCGCGCGATGCTCTGGTTGTTTTTACAGGCGTGTCCGGCTCCGGAAAGTCTTCGCTGGCCTTCGGAACCCTTTATGCCGAGGCACAACGGCGATATCTCGAGTCAGTGTCGCCTTATGCCAGGCGACTGTTCCACCAGATGCCCGTTCCGGATGTCGATGACATCGACGGTCTGCCGCCCGCCGTTGCGCTTCAGCAGCAGCGCGGTTCACCGACCACACGCTCCTCGGTCGGCAGCGTCACGACCTTGTCCAACCTGCTGCGCATGCTTTACTCCCGCGCTGGCGACTATCCACGCGGCCAAGCGATCCTCTATGCCGAGGCGTTCTCGCCCAATACGCCCGAAGGCGCCTGTCCCCAGTGCCACGGCCTTGGCCGGGTTTATGAGGTCACCGAGCAGTCGATGGTGCCCGACAACACGCTGACCATTCGCGAGCGAGCGATTGCCGCCTGGCCGACCGCCTGGCATGGCCAGAACCTGCGCGATATTGCGACCACGCTCGGCTTCGACGTGGATCGGCCCTGGCGGGACCTGCCCAAGAAGGATCGCAACTGGCTTCTTTTCACCGATGAGCAGCCGACCGTTCCTGTCTACCCCGGGTATACGCATCAGGAGGTTCGACGCGCGCTCAAGCGCAAGGAAGAGCCGGCCTATCAGGGCACCTTCACGAGCGCCAAGCGGCACGTGCTGCACACCTTCGCCAACACGCAAAGCCCGCTGATGAAGCGGCGGGCGGCACAATACATGGTGAGCACCGAGTGCGCACTCTGCCACGGCAAGCGCCTTCGGCCCGAGTCCCTGTCGGTCACGTTCGCGGGATTGGACATCGCCGACATCTCCAGTCTGCCGCTCGCCCGCCTCGCCGACATCTTCCATCCCTATGCAGGCGGGAGGGCTCCGCGGCTAGCCAAGATTGAGGCCGAGCATCCGGAAAAGGCGGTGGTCGCGCAGCGCATCGCGCAGGATCTTGTCGCCCGGCTCAGCGTCATGCTCGACCTCGGGCTCGGCTATCTCGCCGTCGACCGCAGCACCCCGACGCTTTCACCCGGCGAGCTCCAACGACTGCGGCTGGCCACGCAGGTGCGCTCCAATCTCTTCGGCGTCGTGTATGTGCTCGATGAGCCGTCGGCCGGGCTTCATCCCGCAGACACGGAGGCGCTCCTGAATGCGCTCGGGAAACTGAAGGCGTCCGGAAACTCGCAGTTCGTGGTCGAGCACAATCTCGATGTCATCCGTCATGCCGACTGGATCGTCGATGTTGGACCTGGAGCGGGAGAGCAGGGAGGCTTCGTGATCTACAGCGGTCCGCCGGACGGGCTCAGCCAGGTCGAGGCCTCGCAGACCCGGCGTTTCCTGTTCGGCGAAAGCTTCCTCCCGCCTCGGGAAGTGCGCTCACCGAAAGGCTGGCTGCGCCTCGCCCGGGTAACACGCAACAACCTGCACGAGCTCGACGTCGCATTTCCCTTAGGCGTGCTCACAACCGTGACAGGCGTATCCGGCTCAGGCAAGTCGAGCCTGGTCAGCCAAGCTCTAGTTGAACTGGTAGCGGAGCATCTGGGGCACGATATCGCTGAGCCGGAAGAGGAGGGCGAGGAGCTTGAGCGGGCCGCGATGATGGCCAGCGAAGGCCGGATCGTCAGTGGCATGGAAGGGATCAAGCGCCTGGTGCGGGTCGATCAGAAGCCGATCGGGCGCACGCCGCGTTCGAATCTCGCCACCTATACCGGCCTTTTCGATCATGTCCGCAAGCTGTTTGCCGCAACCAAGCAGGCCCGCGCCCGGCGCTACGATGCTGGACGCTTTTCCTTTAACGTCGCCAAGGGCCGCTGCCCGCATTGCGAGGGCGAAGGCTTCGTGATGGTCGAGCTGCTGTTCCTGCCGAGCGTCTATGCTCCATGCCCGACCTGCCATGGCGCCCGGTACAATGCCGACACGCTCAAGATCAGATACCGCGACAAATCCATCGCCGACGTGCTCGGAATGACGGTCGATGCGGCCTGGGAGTTTTTCGCCGACGAGCCGCCTTTGCATCGTTCGCTCACGATCGTGCGGGAGGTGGGGCTGGGTTATCTGAGACTGGGCCAACCCGCGACCGAGTTGTCCGGAGGGGAGGCGCAGCGAATCAAGCTCGCGACCGAGCTTCAACGGATCCAGCGTGGCGATACGCTCTACGTCCTCGACGAGCCTACGACCGGACTGCATCCCGCCGATGTCGAGAGGCTCGTGGCCCAGCTCGATGGGCTGGTCGAAGCCGGCAACACTGTCATTGTGGTCGAGCACAACATGCGCGTTGCCGCGAGAAGCGACTGGGTCATGGATCTCGGTCCGGGAGCCGGGGACGAGGGCGGGCAGGTGGTTGCATCGGGACCGCCGGCGGAAGTCACAAAAGCATCAGGCAGCCGTACGGCGCCTTATCTGGCACGAGCTCTCGTTTGATGCACTTCAAGCTATGAGGCGCCTTGGACAAAGGCCTGCCCAGAGCGTGATGTGTTTCCAAGTGGGCAGCTACAATCTCTGTCGGAGGCGGCGACCGCGGCACACAGCCCGCCGCCTTGCTCAGCCCTGGCGCCCAGTGGAAGTTCGTCCATTGCGTATCCGGGGCCCATGACAAGGTCGGGAGCATGAATCCTGTATCCTTCGACAGATCCAGAGGCCTGCATTTTGTTACTGGGATCGCTCCGGTTTCAGGGAATGAACACAGAGCGGACGCAACCGTCATCCTTGTGCTTGAACATGGCGTAGCCATGCGGTGCATCTTCGAGCGAGAAACGATGCGTCGCCAGGAACGATGGGTTCAGCTCTCCCTTCTGGGCATGGTCGAGCAGGCGGTCCATGTAGGCCTGCCCATGCTGCTGGGCCGTGCGCACCGTCAGGCCCTTGTTCATGATCGCTCCGATTGGAAACTTGTCCATCACGCCGTAGACGCCGAGGATCGAAAGTATTCCGCCTTTGCGGCAGGCCAGGGTTGCCTCCCGTAGCGCTTGGCCGCGATCCGTGTGCATGTACATGAGCTGCTTGGCACGGTCGTAGGCGTATTGCAGACCGGTGCCGTGCGCCTCCATGCCGACCGCGTCGATGCAGGCGTCGGGACCCCGGCCACCTGTCATTTCCTTGAGCACCTCCAGGACGCTGTCGACCTCCTCATAGTTGATGGTCTCGGAGCCGACATGCTCGCGGGCCATCTGCAGCCGCTCGGGCAAGCGGTCGATTGCAATCACCCGCTCGGCTCCCATCAGGAAGGCGCTCTTCTGCGCCATCAAGCCGACGCCGCCGCAGCCCCACACGGCCACCACGTCCCCGGGCTGAATATTGCAGAAATCCGCCCCCATGTAGCCGGTCGGCGCCGCATCGGAGAGAAACAGCACCTGCTCGTCCGGCAGACCATCCGGCACCTTGAAGCAATCGTTGTCGGCAAATGGCACGCGCACATACTGGGCGTGGGCCCCGGCGTAGCCGCCGAACGCGTGGGTATAGCCGTAGATGCCGGCCGTCGGATAGCCGAGGATGGGCTCCTGCAGCTCAGGCTTGGGATGGGTATTGTCGCACAACGAATAGAGTTTGTTCTTGCAGTACCAGCACTGGCCGCAGGTGATGAAGGACGGCACCACGACCCGATCCCCCTTCTTGACCTTCTTCACCTCAGGCCCGACGTCCTCGACCACGCCCATGAACTCGTGGCCGATCACGTCACCGGCCTTCATGGTCGGGATGTAGCCGTCAATGAAGTGCAGGTCCGAGCCGCAGGTGGTCGACATGGTGACCCGCAGGATGCAGTCATGCGGATTGACGATCTCGGGATCCTTGACCGTCTCGACACGCAGATCGTTGACGCCGTTCCAGATGAGCGCACGCATGAGAAGCCTCCTCGTCAGCGAGGGTCGGGCCGAGCCGCCGGCTGGCGCTCGGTGGTCGGGATCTCGCCGGTCTGGACGAGGGCCTTGAAGTAGTGCAGCGACTTGCTCGCAAGCGCCGCCGGTACCGTATTGCCCAGCATCTGGGCGGCAATCCGGCCGAGCATGCCACCGGGCGGATCAAGGCTGGCACGCAGGACCACCACCGTGCCACGGTTGCCGGCAGCGGAACGGAAGCGCACCGACGCTTCCCGGATCAGAGCGCCCCCGCCTTGTGCCTCCCAGCGCATGAACTCGCCCGGCTGGTCGTCGGCCAGGTGCATGTCCCAGGAGCCCAGATTGGATCCGGCGCTCCAGCGTGTCTGCCCGTCACCCGCGGACTGGACATCGGCAAAGGGCGCCATGATCCGCCTCATGGTTTCCGGATCGCGCCAGCGACGGTAAAGTTCGTCCGCGGGAACGTCCTCGATCGTAATCGAGCGCTCGACCTCCGGCTCGTGCTCAGCGGCCGACCGTCGGTTCTGACCGGTCCTGGTCCGGCGCCCGGTATCGCGCATTTGGGCTTCGATGAGACCGATAGCGGCCACGCCGGCAGCGGCCGCGATGGCAAATCCGACCATACCGAGGCCGTTCCGGCCTCCGCGAGCATCCTGTCTCCCTTGCGGCTGGCCCGGCCGGGACTGTGCGGCTCCCGTTGCTTGAGTGCGAGGCGGACTGTCATTTCGGACCCGTCTGGGCCGTTCATCGTGTTGGTCCGCCATGGCACACCTCAGTGGTGTCGAGAGACTTCAGTAGCGTCCCGCCCGATGAGATTGGATTGCTGGCGCAAACTATCGTCGTTCAGCGGGAGCCGTGGAGAGTAACAATTGCAAGGGCCCCTACGGATAACGGTCGATTCCTGAGGGAAAGTACGCGGCTGCAAACGAAACAGTGTAGGCCGGCCTCCCTCAGCCTACCTTACAGCACAGAGCAGCCCATGCAGGTGGTCAGACGTCTTCCGGATGCTCGCTACCGCCGTACTCACATTAAAGCTTTTGGAGCATCCTTCATGCTGTCTAAGCTCTAGGAGACCTGGACTTATGGCGTGAATGAGGACTGCGGGACCCCGCGATGTAATAGTGTAGACAGAGTTAGCTGCGAACGACGTGTAGCCGTAGTTCCTTATGGCAAGCCGCCCTGACAACTCTAAAGTAATATCGGAAGTCCCCTCATGATGTCTTTCCAAGGGGAATAAATGAGCATGGCGGAAGCTTTTCCCAACGGCGGCATCATGGGTGAACGCGTGCGGACTCACGACTGGGCTGCTACGCCCCTCGGGGCAGCAGAGACTTGGCCGCAGTCGCTGCGCACTGCCTTAAGCATCATGCTGAGCTCCGCCTTCCCCACCTACTTGGCCTGGGGGCCAGAACTGACCAGCTTCTACAATGATGCCTACATTCCGATCATGGGCGACAAACCGAACGGCCTCGGGCAGCCATTCCCCGAGGTCTGGTCGGAGGTGTGGGACACCATCGGTCCGATCACCCATCGGGCCATGCAAGGGGAGGCCAGCTACTTCGAGGACCTGCCGCTGACGCTCATGCGCCACGGCCATCCCGAGGCAACATGGTTCTCGTTCTCTTACAGCCCCATTGGGGATGAGACAGGCGGCGTTGGCGGGGTGCTGTGCACTGTCCACGAGACCACCGAGCGCGTACGAGCCGAGGCAGCCCTGCGCGAAAGCGAGAACAAGCTTGCAGCCATTCTGGAGCAATTGCCGGTTGGTGTCGGCCTCGTCGACCAGGAGGGGAACATCACCCTGAGCAACCGTATCCTCCAGCAGTACGCCCTTGATAAAGTTCCTTCCAGAGATCCGATCCAAGGCGAGCGCTGGCGGGGCTACACCCCGGATGGCCAGCGTCTCAGCCCCTCCGACTATCCGAGCGCGCGGGCACTGCGGGGTGAAACGGTTGTTCCAGGTATCGACTTTCTCGTCACACTCCCCAATGGCCAGGAGATCTGGACGCGGGTGAGCGCTGCGCCCTTTCGCAACACCGCTCAGGAGGGTCTGGGCGCAGTCTTCGTGGTGCAGGTCGTCGAGCGGGAGAAGCGGACGGAGCAGGCGTTGCGCGAAAGCCGAGCGCGGCTCCAGGCGGCCATCGACCTCGTCGGTCTGTCACCCTACACCTGGAATCCGATCACGGGAGCCCTGGACTGGGATGCCCAGCTCAAGGCGATGTGGGGACTGGCGCCTGATGCTCCTGTCGACCACGAGGTTTGGCTATCCGGCATTCATCCCGAAGATCGGCCGCGCGTCGA
>NZ_JAGPUP010000509.1:0-41140 GCF_018069605.1 Microvirga sp. HBU67558
ATCCCGATCCGGAAGAGCGCCGCACCTCAGACAATCGAGATCACCGGGACAAGCCCGGTGATGACGCGGAGAGGATCAGGACGGGCCCATCCCGATCCGGTGAGGCGCAGCGCCCTACAGGAGCGGGATCACCGGCACAGGGCCGGTGATGACGGAGGGGGTGTCAGCACCCGCCATTCCGATCCGGACAGGCACCGCGCCTCGCAGCATCATGATCGGGACGTGGAATGCCGGCCTATCGAGCCCGGCTCTCTTTCGCCGGCAGCGCGTAGGCGCGCAGGAAGTCCGCGAGATCGTTGGTGATGTAGTCGATGTCCGGCGTCTGGACGGCCTCCTGCTCGAAACTTTCCCGGAACGGATCGAACGTCTTGGGAACGATGAGCGTCGTCGTCATGCCGAGCTCGTGGGGCACGGTCAGGTTCTTGGCGATGTCCTCGAACATGGCGGATCGGGAGGGTTCGACCCCATGCTTCTCGAGGAAGATCTCGTAGGCGCGCCGGTCCGGCTTGGGCACGAAATTCGAGGCCGCGATGTCGAACACGTCCTCGAAATGGTCGAGGATGCCGATCTTCCTCGCCACGTTCTCCGCATGCTTGCGCGAGCCGTTGGTCAGGATGAGCTTGCGGCCCGGCAGCCTCTCGATGGCTTCGCCCAGGCTGTGGTTCAGCTCGATATCCGTGTGGTCGATGTCGTGGGCGAAGTCGAGAAAGTCGTGCGGATCGATGTCGTACTCGTCGATGAGCGCCCGCAGGGTCGTGCCGTACTTGTGATAGAAGTACTTCTGCAGAGCCTGGGCGGACAGCCCGTCGAGCCCGAAGAGCTCGGTGATGTAGAGCGTGATGCGCTGGTCGATCTGCGGCCAGACCCGGGAGGTGTGCGGGTAGAGCGTGTTGTCCAGGTCGAAGACCCAGGTCTCCACATGCGAGAAAAGCCGGGAGCCGGCGGATGACAGATGGTTTTCGGCAGACGGTTTCGCGTTCATGGATCCCAAAGACGACAATGGGGCCGTGCGGCCCCACTGACGGAAATATAGGGGTTTTCGGTCGATCCGTGAAGGGCGACGCTTTAGCCCCTCCGGATCAGGGTGCCGGCACCATGATCGGTGAACAGCTCCAGGAGCACCGCGTGGGGCACCTTGCCGTCGAGGATGACGACCGCCTCGACGCCCTTTTCCAGGGCATAGATGCAGGTCTCGATCTTCGGGATCATGCCGTCCGTGATCGTGCCGTCGGCGATCAGGCGGCGGCAATCCTCGATCGTCATCTCCGGGATCAGGTTCTTGTTCTTGTCCAGGACGCCCGGGACATCCGTCAGGAGCAGGAGGCGCTTGGCCGTCAGGGCGCCGGCGATGGCCCCGGCGAAGGTGTCGGCATTGACGTTGTAGGTCTGGCCGTCGTGGCCGGTCGCCACCGGGGCCAGGACGGGAATCAGCTCGGCCTGGAGCACCTGGTCCAGCACCGCCCGGTTCACGTGTTCCGGCTCGCCGACGAAGCCGAGATCCACCACCTTCTCGATGTTGGAATCAGGGTCGACGGCCGTCCGGGTCACCTTGCGGGCCGTGACCATGTTGCCGTCCTTGCCCGACAGCCCGACCGCCTTGCCGCCCTCGGCCCCGATCCAGCCGACGATCTGCTTGTTGATGGAGCCGGCAAGAACCATCTCGACCACCTCGACCGTGGCCGCATCCGTAACGCGAAGCCCGCCCTTGAACTCGGACTTGATGCCGAGCTTTTCGAGCATTCGGCCGATCTGCGGCCCGCCGCCATGGACCACGATGGGCTTGATGCCCGACTGCTCGAGCAGAACCACGTCCTCGGCGAAGTCCTCGGCGGCTGCCCGGTCGCCCATGGCGTGGCCGCCATACTTGATCACGACGACCTGCTGGTCGTAGCGCTGCATGTGCGGCAGGGCCTGCACGAGCACTTCGGCCTGCACATGAACGTCGGGGAGGGGCGTAGACGGATCGGACATGAACGGCTCCGGCGCGGGATCAGGATCAAACGGCCTGCCTTCTAGCCGAAGGATGGGCCGGTGCAAACAGCGACTTCAGGCTCGCAGGCGCAGAAGCGCCGAGATCCCCACCAGCACCCACCCCAGCATGAGGAGAATTCCTCCCGTCGGGGCGGCCCTGGGAAAGAGCGCCGCGCCCGAGAAGGCCCGGCGGGCAAGGTCGCCGCAGAAGAGGACAAGGCCGAGAATCAGCACGTAGCCGGCGATCTGGGCCAACAGGGGGTTCACGACCCCGGCTGCGATCAGTGCCACGAGGGCGAGCAGGGCGGGGGCGTGGAACAGCAGGAACTGGGCCGCCGTGGCGAGATTGCCACCCGTGATGTGCGCGGCGGCCGCCGACAGGCCCACGCCGAGGAGGCCCGACAGGGAGGCCAGGACGAGGAGAAGGCGGGCAGCGAGGCTCATCCCGCGCCCCGTTCGCTCAGGAGCTGGGCGACTTTGGCGCGCAGTTCCGGAATGCCGAAGCCGGTGCGGCTCGAGGTCGCCAGGATCTCCGGATAGGCGGCGGCGCGCTTCTCGATCTTCTGCAGGGTCTCGGCCATGCGCTTGTCGAGCTCGCCCTTCTTCAGCTCGTCGGCCTTGGTCAGGACGATCTGGTAGGAGACCGCGGCGGTGCCGAGGGTCTGCAGCACCGTCTCGTCCACCGGCTTAATGCCGTGGCGGGCGTCGATCAGCACATAGACGCGGGCAAGGCTCGCCCGGCCGCGCAGGTAGTCGTGGATCAGCTGCGTCCAGGCCGCGACCTTCTCCTTGTCGACGGCGGCATAGCCGTAGCCGGGCATGTCGACGAGATGGAAGCGGTCGTTGATGTTGAAGAAGTTGAGCTGCTGGGTGCGGCCCGGCGTATGCGACGTGCGGGCGAGCGTGTTGCGCCCGGTCAGGGCGTTGACAAGACTCGACTTGCCGACGTTCGAGCGCCCCGCGAAGGCGATCTCCACCTTGCTCATGGGCGGCAGGTTCTTCAGGGAATTGGCCGCCCAGATGAAGTCCGCCTCGCCGGCAAAGAGCTTGCGGCCGATCTTGAGGAAGGGGTCGACGTCCGGGTTCGGGGGGCTTGTCTCGGTCATGGGGTCCTTATCGGCGCTCGGACGGCATTCTTCAAGGCATCCGGTTGAATTCCTGTCGGGGCGTTGGATCGCAACGCCCCATACGAAAATCCCCGGGACGATGCCCGGGGATGATCCTGGTCGATCCGTGGCCGGTCAGCCCTTGGCCGGGCTGGCCTTGCGGCTGAAGGTCTTGCGCAGGTTGTCGAAGAGCTCAATCTTCACGCCGTTGCGCTTCATGATGAAGCCCTGCTGGGTCACCGAGAGCAGGTTGTTCCAGGCCCAGTAGATCACGAGGCCGGCCGGGAACGAGCCGAGCATGAAGGTGAAGATCACAGGCATCCAGGCGAAGACCTGCTTCTGAACCGGGTCCGGCGGCTCCGGATTCATCTTCATCTGCAGCCACATGGTGATGCCCATGATGATCGGCCAAACGCCGAGCATCAGGAAGTGGCCGACCACCGGCACCGCACCCGGGTTGTAGGGCAGGAGGCCGAACAGGTTGAAGATCGTGGTCGGATCCGGTGCTGCGAGGTCGCGGATCCAACCGAAGAACGGTGCATGGCGCATTTCGATGGTGACGAAGAGCACCTTGTAGAGCGCGAAGAACACCGGGATCTGGATCAGCACCGGCCAGCAGCCGGCGACCGGGTTGATCTTCTCCTTACGGTAGAGCTCCATCAGCGCCTGCTGCTGCTTCATCTTGTCGTCGGCATAGCGCTCGCGGATCGAGGCCATCTCCGGCTGCACCGCCTTCATCTTCGCCATCGAGGCGTAGGACTTGTTGGCGAGCGGGAAGAACAGGATCTTCAGGAGCACCGTGACGAGCAGGATCGCGATGCCGAAATTGCCGAACAGGTGGAAGAAGAAGTCGAGCACCTTAAAGAGCGGCTTGGTGATGAAGTAGAACCAGCCCCAATCGATCAGGAGATCGAAGTTCTTGATGCTGTACCGCTCGTGATAGGCATCGACGGTCGCGACCTCCTTGGCGCCCGCGAACAGGCGCTGGGTCACTTCCGTAGTCGCGCCGGGCTGGAGCGTCTGGGACGCGCCGGCGATCGTGGCCTGGTAGGTGCGGTCCGCCGTCTGGCCCTGCTGAGAGGTGAAGGAGCCCTGGAAAGGCTGCGTCTGGTCGGGAATGACGGCGGCGGCCCAATACTTGTCGGTGATGCCGAGGAAGCCGCCGGTGACCGAGTTCCAGATCTGGCCGACCGTATTGCCGCCCGAGATCGGCTCCTTCTTGTCCAGGTTCGCGTAGGTGAGCTCCTGCAGGCCCTCGTCGCCGAGAACGCCGATCATGCCCTCGTGCAGCACGTAATAGCCGAGGGTGACCGGACGGCCGTGGCGGGACACGAGGCTGTAGGATTGCAGGGTCACGGGTGCGGTGCCGCGGTTCTCGACCGCATCCTTCACCGTGAACATGAACTTGTCGTCGACCGAGATCGTCCGCCGGAAGACCAAGCCCTGCTCATTTTGCCAGGTCAGGGTGACCGGGCTGCCCGGCGTCAGCGAGGTCTTGTCGGCCGTCCACACCGTATTCTGGTTCGGCAGGCTGCCAGCCTGTGCGCCGATCCAGCCGAATTCCGCGTAATAGGGATTCTGGACGCCGGTGGGCGACAGGAGCACGATGATCGGGCTCTTGGGGTCGACCGTCTCGCGGTAGTTCTTCAACGCCACATCGTCGATGCGTCCGCCGCGCAGGTTGATCGAGCCGGCGATGGAGGGGGTGTCGATGGCGACGCGCGGCGAGGCGGCGAGGGCGGCCTCGCGGGTCAGGACGGAAGGAGCCGACGGGGTGCTTGGTACCGTTCCCGGCACGGTGGGCGAGGCTCCTCCGGCCTGGCTCGGGCTCGCGGGCGGATTGGGCGCATTGGGATTGACCTGCGTGGACTGCGCCTGCTGGGCGGCCTGCCGCTGCCGCTCCGCCTGTGGAGCCGCAAAGAAGTACTGCCAGCCCAGCAAGATCGCCAGCGACAGGGCGATGGCGACGATGAGGTTTCTATTGTCTTCACGCATTGGAATGTCCGCGACGCTCGCCGTTGGGGGGAGGTGAGGAAGATTTGGGACGCTCTGCGGGAGCCGCGCTTCTCGGCTTGGTGACCGTCCGCAGGGCGCGCCGAAGATCGTCGATGAGCACGTCGAAATCGGCGGAGAGGATGTCGCGGCGTCCGATGACGACGACGTCCGCATCGATATTCGCGTAATCCCGGCCCGCCGTGGGAATGGCGGCCCGGAGCCGGCGCTTGATCCGGTTGCGCTCGGTGGCGTGACCAACCCGCTTCGTGACCGTGAGACCGAACCGCAGGCCGAGGCCGGAGCCTTCGCGCAATCGAGCCTGGACCGACATCCGCTCGGTATGAAAGCGGCGGCCAGAGGCCGCCGCGACGAAGTCAGGTCTTTTCGTCAGACGCCCGAGGCTTAGCTCTGCGCGAGGCTCGCGCATCGGGCGATCCTAGGCTGCTTACGCCGACAGGCGCTTGCGGCCATGGGCGCGGCGAGCGGCAATGACCTTGCGGCCACCCTTGGTCGCCATGCGCGCACGGAAGCCGTGGCGGCGCTTGCGAACCAGCTTGCTCGGTTGATACGTCCTCTTCACGGCACATCTCCGGTCGAATGGGGCAGCGGTGCTCGATGGCTCGCGCCCGTCTGGTAATGATGGGGTTGCCCCCGAAACTGTCTCGAAAAAACGATCAGCGCCCCAGAAGAGCGCTGTCAGCTTGCGGGCTTATGACGGAATGGAGGGGCAAAGTCAACGCCGCTCTGGTCTTTATGCGGCAATCGGCCCGGTGGTATGGCCGCCCCGGCAGACCGGTAGGCCCGATCCGGCGAAGCCCTACATAAGGCATGGAATTCAGGAGGGGCCGTGCCCGACACGCAGCCAAAACTTGATAGCCCAAGAGAGCCGAGCCGTCTCCGGCGCATTTTGCCTCTCGTGTTGCTCACCCTGGCCATCGGCAGCATCTTCGCCACAGGTCTGCATCGCTCTCTGAGCTTCGAAGCATTCATCCGCTACCAATCCTGGCTTCAGGGACTCGTGGCAGCCCATCGATGGGTGATGCTGGGGCTTTTCGGCCTGATCTACGTCGTGGCCGTGACCCTGTCGCTGCCGGTCTCGGCCTTTCTGACCACCATCGGCGGTTATCTCTTCGGATGGCCGACCGGCGGAGCGGCCGCCTCCGTCGCGGCTACCCTAGGGGCGAGCAGCCTCTTCCTGATCGCCCGCACCTCCCTGGGGCGTCCGCTCCTGCAGCGGGCCGGTCCCCGGATCCAAAGCCTCGCGGCGGGCTTTCGCAGGCAGGCCTTCCTCTATCTGCTGTCCTTGCGCCTGATCCCGGTCGTGCCGTTCTGGCTGACCAATCTCGCGGCCGCCTTCTTCGGCATGCGGGTGAGGTCGTTCGTGCTGGCCACCCAGTTGGGCATGCTGCCGGTCTCCTTCGCCTTTGCCGTTGCCGGGTCGGGCCTCGACGAGGCAATGTCCAGGCATGAGAAGATCCGAGCCGATTGCCTTGCCGCGGGCAGAAGTGAATGCAGCATCGATTTCAGCCCCGGAAGTCTGTTGACGCCCGAATTGATGACCGCTCTAGCTATCTTGGGAATATTGGCGCTGGTTCCGGTTGCGCTGCGACATTGGCGCGGGCGCGTTCCCGGCAAGGGATGACGGCCGAGGGGTGGGAGAGGGGACGGACTTGATTCAGCCCTGACTCCATTTATCCCAACCGATGTTGGACCCGGCGGTGGAGTTTCTCGAGCCGTCAGCCCAAAATCCGTGACCATGGCGACAGGATCCCTGGTGCGCCGCCTGGAATGAAACCGGAATGAGCCGCGAGCAGACCACTTTGGCAGGACGCTTTTTGAGCCAGTTCGGGCTCTCCGCACGCCTGCTCCTGCTGACGGTCCTCTTCGTGATGATCGCCGAGGTGCTCATATATGTGCCCTCGGTGGCCAATTTCCGGCTGACCTGGCTCAACGACCGCCTGGCGGCGGCCCAGATCGCCGCCATGGTGCTCGATGCCGCGCCCGAGGAGAGCCTGTCCGAAGAGTTGGAACTGCGCCTCCTTCACGGGGTCGGGGCCAAGGCCATCGCCCTGAAGGGGGGAGGGCGCAGGAGCCTGCTGGCCACCGGTGACGTGCCGCCGGAGGTGAGCAAGACGGTGGATCTGCGCGACGCCAAGTGGATGACGCTGGTCCAGGACGCGTTCGATGCCCTGTTCAACCCTGCCGACAAGCCGATTCGGGTCATCGGGGCCGGCATGGGAGTGGAATTCGTCGAGATGATCCTCGATCAGGCGCCCCTTCGCCGTGCCATGATCGAATTCTCGCGCAACATTCTGTTCCTGTCCCTCTTCATCTCCATCATCACGGCGAGCCTCGTCTATCTGACCCTGCAATGGGTCATCGTACGGCCCGTCCGGCGGCTGACCGGGAATATCGCGGATTTCTCCAGCAACCCGGAGGATGCCTCGCGGGTCATCCGGCCGACCGACCGGGTCGACGAGATCGGCCTCGCCGAGCAGGCCTTGGCCCGGATGGAGACGACCCTGGCGGACGAACTGCGCCAGAAGCGGCGTCTGGCGCAACTGGGGCTGGCCGTGAGCAAGATCAACCATGAGCTGCGCAACATGCTCACGACGGCTCAGCTCCTGACGGATCGTCTCGACCGGGTGAGCGACGAGAGCGTGCAGCGCATCGCCCCCCGGCTCGTCAGCACCCTCGACCGTGCCATCGCCTTCTGCGAGACCACTCTGGCCTATGGCCGGGCGACGGAGCCGCTGCCGCAGCGGCGGATGATTCCCCTGGCGCCCCTGATCGACGAGCTGTCGAACCTGACGGACCTGGCTCCCGAGGTGGGGATCGTCTTCGAAGCGCGGGTTCCCGGAGATCTCATGGTGGACGCGGATCCGGATCAGCTCTCCCGGGTCCTGGTGAACGTGGTCCGCAACGCGGTCCAGGCCCTGAGCCAGACCGGCTCGCCGGAGGGACAGCCCCGGGTCGACGTAAGCGCCTCACGGGAGGGCGGCACGGTGTGCATCCTGATCAAGGACAACGGTCCCGGCATCCCCGAGAGGGCAAAGGCCAACCTGTTCACGCCCTTCCAGGGCTCCACCCAAAAGGGAGGAACGGGCCTGGGCCTGCCGATCGCGGCGGAACTCGTTCAGCTTCACGGCGGGACGATCACCCTCGACGAGGGCCATGGCAAAACCTGCTTCAAGATCATGATCCCGGACCGCCTATCGTTCGCGGGGACAAACTGAGGCTTTCCGCACGTCTTCTGCACGAAGAGGCTTGCCAACCGGATCAGATCCCTCTATGTCACCGGCCTCGGCCAACGTTGCTTCCCGCAACGACCTGCCGATCAAGCGCCCGTAGCTCAGCTGGATAGAGCACCAGACTACGAATCTGGGGGTCAGAGGTTCGAATCCTTTCGGGCGCGCCATTTTCCTTCCGACATCGATGCATCCAAGTCGAAGGTTCGAGGCTGCGGCCTCGCACGCCGCAGCCTCACATCGCCGAATGGATGTCCCTGGATCCTATACTTCGGCCGCTGGAGTGACCCCGAGGTCATTGAGCTTGGCACGGATCTCGGTGACCGGTCGCTTCAGCTTCAGGCTGATCACCGATACCGGGATGCCCTCTCGGGCAAGGGACAGAAGAGCTTGAACGGATTCGTAGTTCCAGTTTTCTCCGACAGGGCTCATGGCAGGCATCTCCATGCGAATGAAGCGCAAGCGTCTGCCGCAAGTGAGGCGAGATCATGAAAAAGAATGCTTGGGAAATCTGTCCGCCGCAACCTTAGCCGAAGCTGTGCGTTCCTTGTGGAGGCAACGCAGACTAAGGACCGCATCATGAGCATTATCTGGACCATCATCATCGGCTTCGTGGCTGGTGTGATCGCAAAGTGGATCATGCCTGGCCGCAACGAGCCGTCGGGCTTCATTTTGACGACCATCCTCGGCATCGTGGGTGCAGTCGTGGCGACCTATCTTGGCCAGGCTCTGGGCTGGTACCGGGCCGACGAGGGGGCAGGGTTCATCGGGGCGATCGTCGGAGCGATTATCGTCCTCTTCATCTACGGCCTGATCGCCGGACGTCGTTCCACGTCGTCGTACTGATTTCTTCCGATCTCAACGCCAAGGGCCACAGCAGCGCTGCTGTGGCCCTTCTCGCATCAGCTGTCGTGAGCGATGCGGCCGCTTCCGCCCGTGCCTGTGAGGGCCGCTTTGACGGGGCAGTTGCCCACATAGCCGCGCCAGGCGAGGTAAGAGCCGCCTGCGAGCGCGAGGATATTCAAGAGGGGATTGGGGCGTGGTTTTGCGGCCGCCGCCGCGAGGCCGAGGCCGGCCAGCATATAGGCCCCGCGCTCGACCGTGCTGAGGTTGGGCTCTCCATCCATCATGTTCGTCACATCGGTTCTCCTTGTTCAGACCTTGGCCGAACGCGACGCGAAGCCGTGTTGTTCCTCTCGAAACATGAAGCTGAAAACCGCAGGAACCCCAAAGCTTGACCTTCGTTGAGTCCACGCTCAACCGAGGAGTTGTTACAATGGCAGCCAAGGAAAAGACCCTGAACGACCTGTTCCTTCATACGCTGAAGGACATCTACTATGCCGAAAAGCAGATTCTGAAGGCTCTACCGAGAATGGCCAAGAATGCCGAGTCGGAGGAGTTGCGCCAGGCTTTCGAGACCCACCGCGACGAGACCGAAGGCCAGATCGAGCGCCTGGAGAAGGTCTTCGAGATGATCGGCAAGCCAGCCCGCGGCGTGCAATGCGAGGCCATCAACGGGATCATCGAGGAAGGCAAGGAAGTCATGGAAGACTTCGCGGACAGCGAGGCCCTCGATGCCGGCATCCTGGCGGCCGCGCAGGCCGTCGAGCATTACGAGATCACCCGCTACGGCTCCCTGAAGACCTGGGCGCAGGAACTGGGCATGGGCGATGCCGCAAAGCTTCTTGATCAGAACCTTCAGGAAGAGAAGAAGACCGACAAGCTGTTGACCGACCTCGCGGAAGCCCGCGTGAATATGAAAGCGGCCTGAGGAAATCGCATCGAGTGCACAGCCCCGTGCTTGTGGAGAGCACGGGGCCTCTTCGCATTCGGCTCAGAAGACAGGCTTCAATGCCGATGAGCAGGGTCCGGCGTAATTTTCGTGTCCAAGGTCAGGCGCATGGATCCCGATGGCGTGATCTCGAGCGAGGCTCTCATCGTGTCGGGATATTCCACCAGATGCATGAAGGCGAGGAGCCTCAACCGGACGATGGGAGGAAATTGGCCAAGGAAATGCGCCAAGTTCTGAGACGCGCGGTCGATGATCTCCTCCTGTATGCAGGAGGAGAGGGGAGGGTTCTCGTCAGGCAGCGACATGCGGCACCCGCTCATCGTAGGAGGCGACACCAGACATTCGCGAGAGGAAGGAGCCGTGGAGGCCGGCCAATCGGCTGACATGCTCCAGGCTCGCCTCGGAGATCTGGATGGCCGCTGCAATGCAGGGCTGGCCCTCAATCGTCGTCGGCAGACCGAGCGGGCGGGCCCGGAATCCGGCCTGATGCCAGCGGGGCAGCCACCACATCTCGACGATGGCCGTGACTTCCGTAACGTCCTCCTCAAGACAAAATTGCTGGAAGGCTGCCAGGAGGCGGCAATCCGTGCGACCGGTCCGCCGTTCCTTGACGATGAAGTAGCGCGTACATTCAAGGACCGACGGCCCCCTCAGGACGCTCCGGTTTCTAAGGAGATGGGGAAAGGTCTCGCTGATCATGTGCGGCAGGAGTGTGGGGTAGAGTCTCAGGCCGCCGATAACCCGTCCCTTGTCCAGGGCGACCAGATAGGTCGCATGATCGTTGTCGTAGGAATCCATCTCCCGCCCGTCGGGACGTCTCAGGGTCTGCCAACCTCTCTCCTCGACGAAAACTTGATGCCGAAGCTGGAAATACTCGTCGAGAATCTCGGAATAGCCTGCCTTGTTGTCGCGCGTAATTACCTGAATAGTGGTCATGCCCCATGCCCTCCGAAGGATCGGGGAGCAGTCTCCACAGCCCGCGGCACTTGAGTATTGTAGGAAACTACAGGTGCTTTTACGTCAAAGGTCGATCAGGCGGTGCTGAAGCGCCCGAGCGACCGCGTGAGTCTTGTTGGCAGCGCTCAGCTTCTGGCAGGCGCTGCAGATATGGGCCGTGATGGTCCTCTCCGTCACGCCCAGGATTTCGCCCGTGTCGGCGGCTGACTTGCCCAAGGCCGCCCAGCGCAGGGTCTCTCTCTCCCGGGCGGTCAGCGGGTTGGGTTGGGGAGCGGGTGCCAAGACCAGTCGCGCCCGTTCGAATGCGTATATGGCCATCAGATGGAGCGCCGGCTTGGTCTGCGGTGTCAGGTCGAGCTGTGGGCCGCTCATGGAAAGGCAAGCTTCGAAGCCGTTAAGCCCATGGATTGGCAGGCAATAGCCCTGCTTCATGCCGAATTCCGCGGCCCCGTGCATCACCTCCAGCCCCTTCGGGTTTGTGTCCGGATCGTAAGGGGCGTCCGCCCACTCGAAGGGTTGGACGGTTCGCCGGCAAAGGCGGATGACGGGATCGTGGCGGTCGTACCCGTTCCGAGTGTAGCGGCGAAACCAATCCATCGGCCACTTTTTCAGCAGAACCAGTGTTTCGATCCGTTGCTCCGGATGCGGTAGCCCGGTCATGATGAAGTTCTCGAAGCCGAAGCGGGCGAAGGATCGCTCCATCGCATTGATGATTTCATCAGGAGTAGCCAAGTGATCCAATTTTTCAATAAAATCAAAGGCTTCTATCGAATGATCAGGGCTTCGGCCGCTCACGGAGACCTCGTGGTTATCTCAACCTACAGGTTAATATAATAACTATACTACCAAAAGTTTTGGAAGTGGCATACAATCGCCCAGGTATCGCATGGCGCGCCGTGGGTAGAGCCGGTTCCCCATCCCGAAAGGTGTGCCTGGCGCAACGGCAGGAGCGATTGTTGCAGAAGAAGTCCCCCGGATCAGGTCGATAGGCGCATCGGCAGTTGCGTCAGAGACCGGCGCGTCATGCTCGGACTAAGCCAGGAGAAGCTCGCGGATGCCCCTCGGCTCACGTTCCAGCAGGTGCAGAAATGCAAGAAGGGGGTTAATCGGATCGACGCAAGCCGTCTGCTCCACATCGCCGGCATTCTCGACGTCGACATCGAGTTCTTCTTCGCGGGCGTTCCCGGGTTGCAGGCAGCGGGTTTACGAACGACAGCCTCATGGCCGAGTTTCTGAGGACCTCTGACAGCGACCGGCTCGTACGCGGCTTCTTGAAACTGAAAGACAACGAAGCCCGCCTGAAAGTCGCGGATCTTCGTTTGGCTTGCATCGGCGAGCCAGGTCTCTCGCCTGGAACCTGGCAAACCACGAATTTCCCTCTAAAGCATTGAGCTTCGGGGACGTTCGGAACCTGCCGCGCTTCTAATGGTTACTCACTCACGATTGAGAGAGGTTGACCATGGGCGTGGGACAGCAAAACACCAACAGGCAGCAGGACAACGGCAACGAGGATTGGGATGCGCTGAAGGGTGATGTCGGCGATATCGCAGGCGTTGCAGTGGAGCGCAGCCGTTACTTCATCGATTCCGCCAGGGAGCAGGCGACGGATTATGTCGACCGCCGCAAGGATGATGTCGCGCAATCCGTTGCAGACTTTGCCACTTCGTTGCGGGAATCCACCCATTCGTTCGATGAGCGGCCCAACATCCGTGCCGTGGTCGATACGGCAGCCGAAGGACTGGAGCAGCTTGCGGAATCCATCCGAGAGCGCACCTTCGCGGACTTCTTCAACGAGTTCGAGGATGTGGTCCGGCGTCGTCCGGCGACCGTCGCGGCTGTATCCGTGGCCGTCGGCTTCCTCGCGGCGCGCTTCATCAAGAGCACGGCCGAGGATCTTCGCTACGATGGTATGAATGCCGGCCGGGGACAGGGTGGGCAGGCTCGTGCGCGCCAGGCCCAGCACGCGCGTTCCAGAGCCGGCGCCTGATGGAGGCTGCCATGCAGAGCAACGGCAACCAAACCATTCAGGGCCTCGTCGGTGAGGCGCTCCGGGAATCGACCGATCTTGCCCAGAAGGAATTCACCCTCTTCAAGACCGAGGTTTCCCAGAATATCCGCACTCTGTTCTTAGGCCTCGCCATGGTGGTGGTCGCGGCAGTCTTCGCCATCGCGGCCCTCATGCTGCTGACCGAGTCGCTGGTCGAGTGGCTCGCCACTGTGGTCAATTCGGAGGCGCTTGCCGCGCTGATCGTTGGCGGCGTGCTGGCATTGATCGCCATCGGTCTCGGGCTCTGGGGACGCAGCGCCATGACCTCGTCTACGCTCATGCCGCAGCGGACGATGCGCTCGCTCAAGCGTGATGCGGAAGTCCTGTCCGAAAGAGGTGCATGATGACGACACAGAGTCTGCAGGAGATGGAGCGGGATATCGAGCGCAGCCGCGCTCAGCTCGACCAGACCATCGATCGTCTACAGGACAAGATGTCCGTCTCCGGTGTCGTCGACGACATGCTCGGTACGGCCCGGAACGGCCAGTACGGACCCCTCTACGAACAGGTTCTTGACACCGTCAGACGCAATCCGGTGCCGGTCATGCTGATCGCCATGGGTATCGGGCTTCTCGCCTACAGGCTCGGACGGTCCGCGGCGCCGCGGCGAACCCGCTTGATCGCGGCGGACGAGGATCTGATCACCGAGGAGCATCTCCTGATGGAGATGGAGGATCCTCGCCTCTATGGAGCTGAGGTCGCGCCCTTGCATTCGTCCGATCCGATGTTCGAGCGTCCCGGCGTCAATTCCCGCTTTTGATGAATAGAACAGGAGTTTCCTATGGCTAATACCAAGAATGAAGCCGGCAAGCCGACGGACAAGCCGAGCGGAGCCCCGTCCGGGACGACGGGCAATGTCTCTGCCGGAACGTCGGTGGGCAATATCGGCGAGGCGCCGATGCCTCATGCTCATGAGCAGAAATCCACTCAAGCATCGGGTTCCGCGGGCGGAAGTCAGGGCGCAGGCCAGCAGAGGAACCAGTCGTCTCAGCAGAATGCGCAGGGGCAGAGCGACTCCATGGCCGGCAAGGCCCAGCAGGCGGCCGATCAGGTGCGCCAGAAGGCGGAAGATGCCTATGAGGGAGCTTCCGACTGGGCCCGCGACACCTACGATCGGGCGTCCGGATGGGCATCCAGTACCTATGAGGGCCAGCGCCGCCGCGTGAACCAGATGGGTGGCCGCTCGGCCCGCGCTTTCGGCAACGCCCGCGGTGGCGTTCAGAACTATGTGTCGGAAAATCCGATGGTCGTCGGCCTCGTCGGGCTTGCCGCGGGTCTTCTCCTGGGCGCTCTGCTGCCGCGCACCCGCCGTGAGAACGAGATGTTCGGCGAGTGGGCGGACGAGGTGCGCAATCAGGGCCTTCGCTACGCCCGTGATGCTGCCAATCGCGGCCGTGAATATGTCGAAGAGACGTTCAACGGCGACGACGCGCGCTTCAGCCGGCATGAAAGCGAGTTCAACGGACAGCGGGACGCCAACCAACACTGACGCTTGAGCCGCATGACACGATCGGAAGCGCCGGCGAAAGCCGGCGTTTCTATTGGCTCATTGTCCGTTCTCAACGGGTCGAGTCATGCGTCGAAGAGACAGGAAATACGACAACGGCCACGGCGAAACGATGCGCGTACATCCGGCGTCATCGTCTCGGCATCGTGACCGTTTCTGGCAGGCGATGATGCCACCAGGGTGATCGCGAGATGGGAAGGACGATCCATGATTTCAAGGGTTTCACGATGAATGGCTCCTGGCCGATGAATCGAGCCTGACCCCTTTCTTAACCTTGTTTCTTCGAAAGACCCTTGTTGGAGAGACATGAGGGAACGAGGAGCCTCCCAACTTGTTGGCTCTGCACAAGGATAAACTTTCCTATCCCCGATGAGTGTGGTGCGAGAAACGATCCGCTTGCGGATCGGAGGGTGGAGTTGGGGCATGCGTATTCTGATCCTGGAAGACGATCCGTGGATTGCGACGGATCTGCAATCCATTCTCGAATCCGAAGGGCATGAAATCGTCGACTCGCTCGGTTCCCTCGACGAAGCATACCGACATCTCGATGACGAGTTCGATTGTGCCTTGCTCGACATCGACGTTATCGGCGGGAAGAGTTTCGGCGTGGCCGAAGCACTTATCGAGCGACGCATTCCGTTCGTTTTCGTATCTGCTTCGAGACCCTGCGATCTGCCCCAAGCACTTCGACAGGTGACCTTCGTCGCAAAGCCGTTCGAAGAGCGAGCGCTTCTCCAATCCGTCGAGCACCTCACCGTCAATCGTCTGCCCTGCTGATGACGCCGCAGGCGGGAACCTGGCACGACCCGATGACGTCATCCCTGGTCATGAAAGATTCCCGTTTCGGCTTCTGCTGCAAGTACATTCCCGAGGATGGCGACGCCCAGTCCGGGCGGGCGATGAACACGAGCACGGTGACCATGGCCTATCTCGGCCGGCTCGATCCGAGGGCGGCCTTCGATAAACTCAGTGCGGTCGTGTCTCACAACCTGGAGGCGTTCCGGCTGCAGATCGCCCATGTGGCGACCCGGCCGACAATCGAGCGTCTGCACCGCCTGTCGAGCGATCTTCTTCCGGGCTACACTCATCCAGGCTGCCGGGAATTCTACCGCGACCCGGATCTGCGCCGCTTGATCGAAACGAAACTCGCGGCCACGGGGCGGTTCGCCCGCGACAGCGACGTGCGGCTCAGCATGCATCCTGGCCAGTTCTGCGTCATCGCTTCTGCCAATCCTGCGGCGGCGGCGAACGGTCTGGCGGAGTTCGAGTACCATGCCGAGATCATGGCGCTCATGGGCTACGGAGACGGCTGGCATCCGCACGGCGCCCACATCAACATCCATGGCGGTGCGAAGGCGCTGGGAGCCGAGGGCATCCGGAGCGGGCTTGCCCATCTGTCGAACACGGCCCGCAATCTCATCACGATCGAGAACGATGAGGTCAGTTTCGGCCTCGACGACCTCCTGCCGCTCACGGATGACGTGCCGCTCGTCCTCGACCTGCATCATCACTGGATCATGAGCCAGGGCGAGTACATCGAGCCAGGCGACCCCCGGATCGCACGCATCATCGCGTCCTGGCGCGGCGCGCGTCCCGTGAGCCATGTCAGCGTGTCCCGGGAAGACCTGCTGCCCGATCAGGACATCGGGTCACTGCCGGATTTTCAGGCCCTCATCGCGGCAGGGATCAAGCCGAGGGATCTGCGCGCCCACTCGGATCTCATGTGGAACGAGGCCATCAATGATCTGGTGATGCGCCATTTGGAGTGGTCCGACTTTGAAATCGAAGCGAAACTGAAGAACATCGCCTCAGAAGGCTTGGCTCAACACATAGCGGAGCATCACGCATTGGGCGATGTTACGGCATAACACCCTACATGCATTCATGGGCTTGGAACCAAACCGTTTTGGCGGCGTTGTCGGACATTGTGCAACGAGTCAAGAAGTCAATGTCCGCCGAGCCTTCCACCGTTCTCCTCGTTGAAGACGAGCCTCTCATCCGCCTCTTCATATCAGATCTTCTCGAAGATGCCGGTTTCAAGGTGGTCGAAGCTGCCAACGCAACTGAGGCCTTGGTGCTTCTCGAGGCGAGCCTTCCCGTCAACGTCCTCCTGACGGACGTGGATATGCCCATGGGTTGCAACGGGTTCGAACTGGCTCACAGGGTCCATCATTCGTGGCCGGAGACCGAGATCCTCATCATGTCGGGACGGCAATGGCCCTCCCAGGGCGACCTGCCGCCCGGAGCGGCGTTTCTGGCCAAGCCGTGCCCCAATGAAGCCATCGTGTCCCATGTGATTTCCGCGGCGGAGCGGACAAGGCGCTTCAGCCATGTTGCCAAAAGTCCACGGCCCCCAGCCGAACAGGCGGCCAAGATCCTCCCGTTTCCGAAAACCGCCTAAATTCCTGAACTCTGGCTTGCTGATGACGTTGAGCGGACATAAGCTCTGCCGGAATTGACCTTCTGTCAGGGGGCCGGGCTCCGGTATGCCTTTCCGCGACGTCCGACCGAAGGCCGGTCAATGAGCTCTTCGGGCCTGAGTGAGGGCCGTCGACGAGCTTTCCCATACCATTCCCGGAGGAATACATGCCGACCAAGACTACAGACGGAAAAGCCGGTGCGAAGAAGGCTGCAGACAAGCCTGCCGCTAAGAAGGCTGCCGGCTCCAAGCCCAATGCTCTTCAGAAGCCTCTGCAGCCGTCCAAGGAACTGGCCGCCATTGTAGGCTCGGATCCGCTCCCGCGGGGCGAGGTCGTGAGCAAGATCTGGGATTACATCAAGAAGAACAACCTTCAGAACCCAGAGAACAAGCGCGAGATTCTCGCCGACGACAAGCTGAAGCCGATCTTCGGCAAGCCGAAGGTGACGATGTTCGAGATGAACAAGCACCTCGCCCAGCACCTGAAGTAGGCGCTTTTAGGAATCCTGCCGCCACTGCGTGAGCGGCAGGATATCCGGCCGCTGACCGGGCGCTTTCTCCCAGGGATCCACGGCCCAGGCCGCGCCGGTCCGCTTTTCCGCGATGACGGCCGTGAAATGCGGATAGCGTCCGTCGAGGAAGAAGCCCCGCGACTCCGGGTATTCGACGATATGATGGGAGAGAAGGCCCTGTTCCTGCAGAACCAGGAGCAGGCTCGTCGTGTTCGTGGTTTCGTCGAGGCAGTCCATCTGACCGTAAACGCCCGACATCTGAGGAGGAGACCCCGGCACATCGGGCTTTCCGCCCAGGGATGTCGCAAGATAGGCGGTATAGGCCCGCACCACCTCGCCCAAGGCCCGCCGCTCCGCGTCGGGCGAGGCTTGGCCGGCTTTCAGAGCGGCCCTGGCCCTGTCGATCCATGTCCCGTCGACCGAGATCTGCTGCCGACGCACGCACCCATAGCCGTGGCAGGCAATGATCCGGCCTCCTGACGGCCCGACATAGCCCTGCTGGTTGAACCAGCTTTGAGCCGGAAGCGCGCCTGCCGTAGCCGATGAAATGGTGAACAGGAACGGAAGGGTTTTCAAAATGAGAAGTGGCATCGATCTCATGATGGGGGTACCTATCGCCAGCATCGCTGTGGGTGCCCCAGGTCATATAGATCGGACCGCTCGTCTGCCCATAGGTTAAGCTTGGTTGAGTCGGGTTACGACTTTGGAGGTCCCATGTCCCGCATCGTGTTCCTGAACGGATCCTTCCTGCCCATCGAAGAGGCCAAGGTGCCTTTCATGGATCGTGGCTTCATGTTCGGGGATGGGGTCTACGAGGGCATCGGCATGCTCGACGGGCGCTTGATCGACAACGAGGCGCATCTGGAGCGGCTGGAGCGCTCGCTCGCCGAGATCCGCATCACCAACCCCTACACCAGGGCGGAGTGGACCTCTTTCCAGGAAGAGCTCGCGCATCGCAACGGTATGACGGAAGGCTTCATCTACTTCCAGGTCACTCGCGGTGTCGCCGAGCGTGACTTCTTCTTCCCGGAGGATACCAAGCCGACGGTTGCAATGTTCACCCAGGCCAAGGCCATCGCCGCCGCACCCGCTGCGCAGACGGGGATCGCCGTCATCACCGTGCCAGACCTGCGCTGGCAGCGGCGCGACATCAAGTCGATCAACCTGCTCGCTCAGGTTCTCGCCAAGCAGGCGGCCCGGGAGGCCGGTGCGCAGGAGGCCTGGCTGGTGGAGGACGGTTTCGTGACGGAGGGCGGCTCGTCGAGTGCCTTCATCGTGACGAAAGGCGGCAGCATCGTCGTGCGTCCCTTGTCCAACGCCATCCTGCCGGGCATCACGCGCAAATCGCTGCTGCAACTCTCGAAGGAAGCCAGGATCGTGCTCGAGGAGCGCCGTTTCACGGTCGAGGAGGCCTATGACGCCGCGGAGGCCTTTCTCACAAGCGCATCGAACTTCGTTCTTCCCGTTGTGTCCATCGACGGGCGCGCCGTTGCCGACGGCAAGCCGGGCCCGATCACGAAACGATTGCGGGAGCTCTACCTGGCCATGGCCGGCGCACCGGCCCTGGCAGCCGAGTAGCTGGGCCGGAACCCGCTCCTGGGTCGCCCGTTGCCTTCTCAAAGGAGCGACCCCATGAAGCGTGTGCTGGTCTTATCCACCATCCTGGCAACCGGCCTCGGCACGGCTGCCTTGGCGCAAAACCCCGAGGTTCTGAGGCAGCAGGCTCCGAACATGCCTGCTCCCAGCCAGATGCCGGCCGAAAAGGTCGAGCCGGACAGCAATCTCTCCGGCACGAACGGACCCTCGGAGACTGGTTCGACCAACACCTTGAGCGACAAGCTGGAGCGTTCCGACGGGGTGATCCGTCCGCCGGAGAACGCCTCACCGGACATCACCGTACCGGCGCCGGTTCCCGATCCGGGCACCACCCCGGTCATCCGCCCACCAGGAAGTCCCGGGGGCAATCAGCAGGTGGATCCAAAGTAGGTGCACGGCCCTCGACAAGTCCGTTGCCGGCGGGTGCTACTTTCCCGCCGAGCGACGACGCTTGCCGTCGCGTGACCTGGTGTTTTCGCGG
This sequence comes from Microvirga sp. HBU67558, assembly GCF_018069605.1. Lineage (NCBI taxonomy): Bacteria > Pseudomonadati > Pseudomonadota > Alphaproteobacteria > Hyphomicrobiales > Methylobacteriaceae > Microvirga > Microvirga sp. HBU67558. Next base: position 19,632 of record NZ_JAGPUP010000509.1, read on the forward strand.
GCTCTCCCGTTCTCTGGCTGACCGCCGCTTTTCATGATCTGAGCGGCCACCTCGGAGATCTCGCGGCGCAGCTCGTCGTTCTCGCCTTGCGAGCTTTCCAGTCCCGCAGAGCGGGCTTGGACCTCGTCCCGCTCGCTTTCGATCTCCCGGATTTTCTGCTCCAGGATCAGGCCGCGCTCCTGCTCGGCGGCCAGACTCTTGGCCAGCTCGGCCAAGCGCAGACGCTCGTCCGAGAGCTCGCTGTGGCGTTCGCCCAGCGCTCTCTCGAAGTCGTTGCCGCGGGCGGTCTGTGTCATCAGGCGGGTTTCGAGGTCCGAAATGGTGATGCGCTTGGTATCGAGTTCGCTCAGCGAGGCCGTGAGCCGCCGTTGCGTATCCGTGAACTCAGTCTCGAGACGGGAGAGTTTCTCGTCCGCGTGGATGAGTTCGTTCCTGAGCTTGGCGCGGTCTTGCTGCGCCAGATCCAGTTCCATGCGGGTGTTGGACAACTCATCCAGGGTGGCGCGGTGGGCATTTTCGAGAGCGGCCAGCGTCTCGCGCGTGCTCGAGAGATAGGTTTGCGTCTGGGTCTGATCGGCCTCGGCGGCTGCCAGGCGGGTCTGGGTCTCGGCCAGCCTGGTCTCCAGTTCCGACACCGTCCTGTCCCGTTCGGTGAGAGTGGCTTCGAGCGCCTCGATGCGGATAGCCCGCCGGCCCAGCTCTTCCATGCTCTCGTGCTTGAAGGCGAGGGCCTCCTCGGCCTTGCGCTCGATCCGCCGCTGCAGCACGGCGAATTCCGCCCGGAGGTGGTCCTTCTCCGCCGTCAGTTCCGAGATCGACATGGGAAACAGAGCTTCGGCCCTGCGCCGGGCCAAGCGCTCCGCACGCGCATTGACGGCCGGGATGATGAGAAGCGCGATGAGGGATGCTGCGACGAATCCCAGCGCAAAGATCATGATGCTTTCGATCACGCGGACGCCAACTCCAAGGTGCTTGACCGGTAACGCTCAAGCACCTTGCCTTGTGCCTGCGCAGCTTTCCAGAGCCATCTGGCCCCAGACGGCCCGTTGTAGCGCATTCGCGGGCCGTTTCCACTGGCGGGCGAGCAGATGCTGACCCGCGCCGTGTCCTAGAACGGATTCCAGGTCGGCTCCGAAGTGAATTTCAGATACCCGACATTGACGCCGAGGCGTGCGCCGACGCCGGCCCGGATCGGCACCACGATCATCTCGTCCGCGGCCACGGCCGTCACACCGAAGCCGCCAATGAAGTAAGCCGAGCCGTCGATGCCCACGAAGCGCTTATAGAGGGCCTCGGTGAAGGGCATGTTGTAGACGAGCATCATGGTGCGGGCTCCGTCGCCGCCCACATCGAAGCCCAGCGACGGTCCCTGCCAGAAAATGCGGCGGTCTCCCGCATTGCGGGTGAAAAGCTTGCCCTCGCCGTAGCGCAGGCCGCCGAAGAAGGCGCCGGAGGCTTCCTGGCCCAGGATGTAGCCGTTGGGCTCGCCCCAACGCCGAATCGCTTCCTGCAGAGCAAGGGCGATGCCGCGGGAGGCCGAACCGAAGAACTGGTGCCCCGATTCGACCAGTTCGTTGGAATTGAACGAGTTGGGATTGCCGGGATTGCTCGCGTAGGCGCGGTGAACGGATTGCGCCGAGACCTGGAGGGGCAGGGCGCCGACCAGCGCGGCAAAGGCCGCTGCCGCAAGGAACGTGGATCGGGAGCGCATGGGCTATCTCCTCGCATGAGACAGGGGTGCGTCCGGCCGTTCGGGCCGGAGGGCTGCTATCGAGGCCCGAAGTTTAAGATCATCAACCCTAACAATCTCTGTACGGAGAGCCTGATGGACGTGCGGGATTCATCATTCCGACCGCCAATGTCCCGCGAGGCTCCCAAATCGGCTGCAAGCCTCAGGCGACCGAGGCCGAAACCGGCAGATCGAGGCGTGTCGCCAGAGCCGCGTCTCCGATGGCCGCGAAGGGACCGTTGCGATAGCCCCTTCCTTCGTGGCCGTAGGTCAGCGGAGCGCCGCCCGGTCCGACAACGCTGCCGCCCGCACAGGTGAGGATGTGATCCCCGGCTGCCGTATCCCATTCCATGGTGGGGCCGCAGCGCACATAGACATCGGCCTCGCCGGACGCGATGAGGCAGAATTTCAGGGCCGACGAGGTCATGCGTCGTGTGCCAATCGACAGGACGGACAGGCAGGTTTCCGTCGCCATGTCGCCATGACGGCGGCTCACCAGGGCCACGAGGTCCTTTTCCGGGGCCGGACGAACCCTCGCCTCGCGCCAGTCGAACCCCGTCTCCAGCCCGTTGGGGAGGGGACTCTTCCGGGCCGTATCCCCGGCAATCCACACCGATCCCATGGCCGGAGCCGCCACCACGGCCGCCATGGGCCTGTTGCCATGGATCAGCGCGATATTGACGCTGTATTCACCCGTGCCGTGAATGAAATCCCCCGTGCCGTCGAGGGGATCGACCAGGAAAAAGTAGTCGTCCGTCTGCGTGGAGCTGGAGGTTTCCTCCGCCACGACCGGGACGCCGCGCCACGCCTCGTCGAGACGTTGGATGATCAGGTGTTCGGCTGCGAGATCCGCCGCCGTCGTCGGAGTTCCGTCATCCTTGATGCGCTTGTCGACGATCGCGCTTTCCATGCCGCGCAGGATGCGGCCTGCCTCCCAGGCGATATGGGCGAGCTTGAGGGCGATCTCGTCGGGATTTTGACCATCGAAGCGCATCATGGCTTTGTGCCTGCTCCCTTAAGAACTGTCGATCTCTTTTTGCCCGCTTTTCAAAGAACTCATAGCCGGGTATCCCGGTTCACGTTCTCTTTCCTGTTTGGCTGTATGCATTCTGGTCGAAATTTCGATTTCATGAACACATAGCTGACATTACGGTGCTTCCGGAGCCCTCATGGCCACGATCTCGCTCGATTCGCTCGACCTCGCCGCTCTCCTCTGCTCGCGCGTCTGCCACGACGTGATTTCCCCGGTGGGCGCGATCGTCAACGGGCTGGAGGTTCTGGAGGATGACAACGACGCCTCCATGCGCGACTTCGCTCTCGATCTCATTCAGAAGAGCGCCCGCCAGGCCTCCGCCCGGCTGCAGTTCGCGCGCCTCGCCTTCGGGGCGGCCGGATCGGCGGGCGCTTCGATCGACCTCGGCGACGCCGAACAGGTAGCCCGCGGACTTTTCCTCGACGACAAGATCTCCTTCTCCTGGTCTTCACCTCGGCTTCTCTTCCCGAAGAACCGGGTGAAGCTGCTCCTCAATCTCGTCATGATCGCCACTGCGGCCATTCCGCGGGGCGGCTCGATTGCCGTGACCGTCACGGGAGATGCGGAGAACTGCGCCTTCACGATCGTCTCGAAGGGCCTGAACGCCCGCATTCCCGCGCATTCCGAGGCGCTGCTGGCCGGCAATTCTGAAACCGGCACCGTCGATGCTCACGGCATCCAGATCTACTATGCCGGCATGGTGGCGCGCGCCTCGAGCATGAGCGTCGCGTTCAGCATCGAGGGTGACGAGGTGACGATCAAGGCCGCCATGGCCTGAGGCCGCCGGTCAAGCCTTATAGGCGACGAGAACCGCGCCCGACGCGATCAACGCGATGCCGATCCAGTTCGGCATCGCTAGCTTCTCGCCCAGAAAGAGCACGCCGAACAGGGCGACGAGCACGACGCTGAGCTTGTCGAGCGGGGCGACGCGTGCCGCATCGCCGAGCTTCAGGGCCCGGAAGTAGCAGAGCCAGGACGCACCCGTGGCCAATCCGGACAGGACAAGGAAAAGGTAGGTTCTTCCAGAGATGGAGGTAGGCGCCTGCCATTGGCCGCTGGCGATGAGAATTCCCCCGAGGACGAACAGGATCACGACCGTCCGGATGAAGGTGGCGAAGTCCGAGTTGATCTGCTCGATGCCGACTTTGGCGAAGATGGCCGTCAGAGCCGCGAAGGCGGCGGAAAGCAGCGCCCAGAACTGCCATGAGACGAGAACGGATTTCATGAGGGCCTCCATGCGCCGTCAACAAAAAAGCCCGGGTCTGAACCGGGCCTTTTTGGGTTTGTAGTCGATCGCGAGGCTTAGATCGCGATGCGCTCTTCCGCCTCGTTCGGCTCGCGCAGCACGTAGCCGCGGCCCCAGACGGTCTCGATATAGTTGCGGCCCTGCGAGGCATTGGCGAGCTTCTTGCGCAGCTTGCAGATGAAGACGTCGATGATCTTCAACTCGGGCTCGTCCATGCCGCCGTAAAGGTGGTTAAGGAACATCTCCTTGGTGAGGGTCGTGCCCTTACGCAGGGAGAGGAGTTCCAGCATCTGGTATTCCTTGCCGGTCAGGTGAACGCGGGCGCCGCTGACCTCGACCGTCTTGGTATCGAGGTTCACGATCAAGTCCCCAGTGGTGATCACCGACTGAGCGTGACCCTTCGAGCGGCGGACGATCGCATGAATGCGGGCCACCATCTCGTCCTTGTGGAACGGTTTGGTGAGATAATCGTCGGCGCCGAAGCCGAGGCCCTTCACCTTGTCCTCGATGCCCGCCATGCCGGACAGGATCAGGATCGGGGTCTTCACCTTCGCGACGCGGAGCGTCCGCAGAACCTCGTAGCCCGACATGTCGGGCAGGTTCAGGTCGAGAAGGATGATGTCGTAATCGTAGAGTTTGCCGAGGTCGATGCCCTCTTCGCCGAGATCCGTCGTATAAATGTTGAAGTTCTCGGACTTCAGCATCAGTTCGATGCTTTGCGCTGTCGCGCTGTCGTCTTCGATCAGAAGTACGCGCATGTTCAATCCCCAGCCCTTGCCCTTGAGCTTGAGAGCAGCGGAGGGCTGCCCATCCGACGCCGGGCCTGCGACGGATGCTCTTTTGAACTGATTCGAAACGCTAATTCAGAATGGTTAACAAACACTGATTCTGGGATGCAAGCGCTTAACGACCTTGGCCGGCAGATCATCCGCCGAAGACGATTGTCCTGTGGATTCTGGGTAACCATAGGGAACCGCCTCACATCATCCCAAATTCTTGTAACCTAAGCGTTTCAGGTGAATCCGGAGGCGGATCCGGTCTGGCCGCGCCCGTGACCGACCCAGTGTTAACGAAACCGGTAAACGAAAGGTTTACAAACCCGGAGGATGTCGCTCCCGGGCCCAGGCGCGCCTCAGGGGAGCCCCGGGATAGGAAATTTTTTGTCGCAGCCGGTAAGGAAAGCTCAACCTCCATGGGCGATGGTCAGGCCTGTCTGGCGGATAACTGAGCGATCCGTGAGATGCAGTGAAACAGCGACGTGTGGAGTTGAATCAAGATGAAGTCGCGGGATACGCTCATCCGCCTCAAGCGCTTTCAGGTCGACGAGAAGCGTCGGCGGGTGGCGCAGATCGAGATGATGATCGCCGAGTTCGACCGCATGGCGGCTGACCTCGACCGGGAGATCGCGGCGGAAGAGCAGAAGGCCGGCATCGCCGACCCGAACCACTTTGCCTATCCAACCTATGCGCGCGCCGCGGCCCAGCGCCGCGACAACCTCCGCCACTCGGCTCAGAACCTTCACATCCAGCTCGACGACGCGAAAGCCGAGCTCGGCGAGGCCTTCGAGGAGCTGAAGAAGGCCGAGAGCCTGGAGGATCGCGAGCGGACCCTCGATGCCGCCATCAGCCAGACCGGACAGGGCCGGGCCGTCCGCGCCACCGCCTGACCGTCCGAACAATCCACGTGATCGAAGGGCGCGCTCGACCGACCGCGTCCTTTTTCATGTCTGAGCCGTCAGGATCGGCACCTGGGGGGCGGCATCCCGTGGGAGGAACCCGAGGAGGCGAGGATCGTCGGCCACCTCGATGGCGCGCCGGTAAGGCGTGAAGCCCGACCGCATGTAGAAGGCGAGGGCCCCCGGGGCATCGAGCGTGCAGGTATGGACGAAGAAGCGCTCGGTCGGCCGGGCGAAGGCGCGGGCGATAGCCTCGTTCATCAGGAAGCGGCCGGCGCCCTGGCCGATGAACCCGGGAACGAGGCCAAGAAACGCCAGCTCGACCTCCCGGTCGACCCGGAAATCGAGTTCAAGCAGCCCTACATCGGCCGTGCCGTCGTGAAGGGCATAGGCCTCCACGTCGGGATCGTCGAGGATGGAAGCCAGCCTGTCGTCGGCCATGACCACGCGGCTGAACCAGAGCCAGGGTTCGCCGATCGCCTTGAACAGCGCCCGGTAGCGCGGGCGATCCCGATCGATCCGCCGAAGGCTCCAGCCGGCGGGCTTGGAAAAGGGCGAAGGACTGGGGCGCTCGCGCATTTCGAGATACGTGACGATCGCGGCGATCTTGCCGGGCGGCAGGTCCGTATAGCCGTCGAGGTTGAGGGCCGCTGCAGGTTCCGTCGTCATGGGTCAGGCCTTGTGGACGCGATGGGGGGAAAAGGGACGACGCTCGATAGGGGCATCGCGGCCCCGCGTCACTCCCTTTCGGTGGCAGGCCCGACATGCATCCCAGCTTCCATGGAACCGCCCGGGCCTTCGCCTCCCGTAGCGGGTGCCGGAATTGAACCTTATGTCATGCTGCGGCAAGGCATAATCCCCTTGCGGAACAATGGGATTGTGGGCACAGAAGAAACCAGCGAGGGAGTTCTGCCGGCTCTATGAAGAATGTGCGTGAGTTCATTTGGCCCGTGATCGGGTTGCTGGCAGTCGTCGTGTCGGGCTGGCTTCTGTATCGCGAGCTGCGCGGCATGTCCCTCGATGACGTCTGGGACAGCCTGACCGCCGTTCCGGCCCATCGTTATGCCCTCGCGGCGCTGTCCACCCTCGTCGCCTATGCGGCCCTGGCCTGGTACGACCGGATCGCCCTGCTGCACCTGGGCGTCCGCCACATTTCGTGGCTGTTCGTGTCCATCACGTCGTTCACCACCTACGCCCTGTCGCACAATATCGGCGCGTCGGTCTTTTCCGGCGCCGTCGTGCGGTATCGCGCCTATACCTCGAAGGGCCTGGGCGCGCCTCAGATCGCCGTGCTCGTGGCCCTGTGCTCCTTCACCTTCGGGCTCGGCACCATCCTGCTCGGCGGCATCGCCCTGGTGGTCGACCCGACCCTGTTGCACCGGCTCGAGGAGCTGCTGCCCTCGGTCCTGACCAACCCGGCGACGGCCCGCATCGTGGGAATCCTGCTCCTCGGCTTTGTGGCGCTTTACGTGGTCGGCTCCATTCTGCACCTCCCGCCGCTCGTCGTTCGCAAGGCCAAGCTGGAATACCCCCGGCCGGCCGTGATGGTGCGCCAGCTGATCGCGGCGCCGCTCGAGCTCCTGGGCGCGGCCGGCATCATCTATTTCGTGCTTCCGGCCCATCTCGAGCCGAGCTTCATCATCGTGCTGGCGGTCTTCCTGGCGTCGTTCTCGGCGGCCCTGGTCAGCCATGCGCCCGGCGGACTCGGCGTGTTCGAGCTCGTCTTCCTGACGGCGATGCCCGATATTCCCAAGGCCGACGTCCTGGCGGCCCTCATCATCTTCCGTCTCTTCTATCTCCTGATCCCGTTCGGACTCTCGCTCGTGGTCGTGCTGATGTTCGAGCGGGCCCGGCTGGCGCAGGCCTGGCGCGGCCGGGTCGTGGCGCCCGACGGCTCCGTGCCGCCGCCGCCTCTATCCTCTTCCGATCAATGACGTTCTTCTGGCGCCGGCTGCGCTTCGGCCTCGCGACGCTGCTTGGCGTCAGGCCGCTCGGCTTCTTCATTCCTTACCGCTATGCCGGGAGCGTCGAGCCGCAGGACTACCCTGCGCTAAGCCCCGTGTTCGAGGCCGCCCTGCCTCGTTTCACGGAGGTGCTGGAGGCGATCGACTCCCATGCGGAGGATCTGCGCGCGATCCTGCGGGGCAGGGGGCCTGCGCGGTTCGACCAGAGCTGGTTCCCCCGGCTCGACGCGGCCGCGGCCTATGCCATGGTCCGCCAGGGAAAGCCGGGGCGGATCGTGGAGATCGGCTCCGGCCACTCGACCCGTTTCATGGCCCAGGCGGTCCGGGACGGGGGGCTTCCCACCCGGATCATCTGCATCGATCCCGCCCCCCGGGCCACGTTGAGGAAGCTCGACGTGGAGCACCGGCAGACGCTCCTGCGCGACGCCGACCCGGGCGAGTTCGAAACCCTCGCGGCCGGCGACATCCTGTTCATCGATTCCAGCCACATCGCCATGCCGGGCTCGGATGTCGACCGCCTGTTTCTCGACGTCCTGCCGCGCCTCGCCGGCGGGACGCTGATCCACGTCCACGACATCACGCTGCCCTACGCCTACCCGGTGATTTGGGAGTGGCGCGGGTACAATGAGCAATTGCTGGTGGGGGCACTCCTGCAGGGAGGCGCCTATGAGCTGGTTTTCGCGAGCCATGCTCTCGTCAGGGACCATGGATCTGCGCTCTCGCAGGGCATCCTGGCGGAGCTGCCGCAGGTCCCCGGGGCTCACGAGACCAGCCTGTGGCTGCGTAAGCTGTAGACCGTCCGCAATCAGGCGGTTGCCGGCCGCTGTCCGGGCTCCGGCACGGCGATGCCGGCTTCCATGTACTCGTTCAGCTTGTTGCGCAGGGTGCGGATCGAGATGCCGAGGATCCGCGCCGCGTGCGTCCTGTTGCCGAAGCAGGAGGCTAGGGTATCGAGGATCAGATGGCGCTCGACGTCCGCGATGGTGCGCCCGACCAGGATGCGCCTGAGCGCGTCGATGGTCTGCTCCCCGTCGGCGGAAGGGGGCTCCCCCATAGGGGCCCGAGATGAGCCCTGCTGGTCCAACGGATCCGGTATGCCAAGCACGATGAGGAGCCTGCCTTAAGGGAAATGATTCAGGAGTTTATGCTCATCGTATGGTTAGGATCATCTTAACGGCCGCGCTTCCCGATGAAAAAGGCGCCGGTCGGAGGACCAGCGCCTTTTTCGTGGGGTCCGTGACCGCGGCCTATTGCCGGTATTGCTGGATGCGGGTGGTGCGCAGGCCGGCCAGGCCATGCTGATCGATGGACATCTGCCAGCTCAGGAATTCCTCGGTGGTCAGCGTGTAGCGCTGGCAGGCCTCTTCCAGGCTGAGCAGGCCGCCGCGGACGGCAGCGACAACCTCGGCTTTGCGGCGGATGACCCAGCGGCGGGTGCTGGACGGGGGAAGGTCGGCAATCGTCAGGGGACTGCCGTCGGGCCCAATGACATACTTGACCCTTGGGCGGTGGGGTTCGGTCATGATACGCTCACACAAAAATTCAACGACCTTTGACAGGCTCGAACCTACGCGAGGGGACTTAATGTTTCCCTAAGCCCATCAGGTGGTTACGAGAATGCCTAAGCTTAGCCATAAACGTTAACGTTGGCTTATTGCGGGGCACTTTCCCTTTAAGAATTGTGGCATCGGGGCATCGGACCCGGAACGGTCCTGCCCGTTCGATCCCGGGCCTGTGGTCCCGCCCGGCCCATCGCCTTGCCTGAACCCAATGGACCGCGTCAGTGAAAACGGGTCCACTTTTCCTCTTGATGCGCTATAGAGGGGCCTTGGCCCCTCCCGTGCGCCGCCTTGAACGGCGCCTCTGGATGGAAAGATGCTCAATTCACTCGACCTTCCCACCGATCCCTCGAAGACCCGCGTCGTGGTTGCGATGTCGGGCGGCGTGGACTCGTCGGTCGTCGCAGCCCTGCTCAAGCGCGAGGGCTACGACGTCATCGGCATCACGCTCCAATTGTACGACCATGGCGCCGCCGCCCACCGGAAGGGCGCCTGCTGCGCCGGCCAGGACATCTACGATGCCCGCCGGGTGGCCGAAGCCATCGGCATTCCCCATTACGTGCTGGACTACGAGGCGCGCTTCCGCGAGGCGGTGATCGACCGCTTCACCCAGAGCTACCTGGCCGGCGAGACGCCGATCCCCTGCGTCGAGTGCAACCGCTCGATCAAGTTCCGGGATCTCCTGGAGACCGCCCGGGAGCTGGGGGCCGACGTGCTCGCCACCGGCCATTACGTGGCCAGCCGTGCCCTGCCGGACGGACGCCGCGCCCTCCACCGGGCGGCCGATCCGGACCGGGACCAGAGCTATTTCCTCTATGCCACCACGCCGGAGCAGCTGGATCTCCTCCGCTTCCCCTTGGGCGAGCTGCCCAAGGAAAAGACCCGGGAGCTCGCCCGCGAGTTCGGCCTCACCGTGGCCGAGAAGGCGGACAGCCAGGACATCTGCTTCGTCACGCAGGGGCGTTACAGCGACGTGATCGAGCGCCTCAAGCCGGGCGCCGTGCAGGGCGGCGAGATCGTCCACGTGGACGGCCGGGTGCTGGGCCGGCATGAGGGCATCATCCACTACACGGTGGGGCAGCGGAAGGGACTCGGGCTCTCCGTGGGCGAGCCGCTCTATGTGGTGCGCCTCGAGGCCAAGGAAGCCCGCGTCGTCGTGGGACCCCGGGAGGCCCTGGCCACCCGGCTGATCCGCGTGACGGACGTGAACTGGCTCGGCGACGTTCCCCTCGAATCCTTGGGCGAGAAGGGCATGGAGGTGGCCGTGCGCGTCCGCTCCACCCGCGAGCCGCGTCCCGCCACCTTGAGATCCACAGGAACCGGCACTACGGTCGAGCTGTTATCGGCGGAAGACGGGGTGTCTCCCGGCCAAGCTTGTGTCATCTATGAGAGCGATGCTCCGCGGGCACGTGTGCTTGGCGGCGGCACCATTGCTCGGACCATCGCCGAAGCCGCCCCCGCTGCGGCCTGAGGTGCTTACCTAGGGATAGTTTATGACGGATGGAGCGACCACGGTCCTGATGCGCAAGGCTTATGCGCGTTGGGCCCCCATCTACGACCTCGTCTACGACAAGCTGACCGAACCGGCCGCCCGCGCGGCCGTGAACGCCGCTGTCGCCTGCGGGCCCAAGGTTCTCGAGGCCGGCGTCGGCACGGGGCTGTCCCTCGGGTACTATCCCCGGCACGCCGAGGTCTATGGGGTCGATCTGTCCGAGGACATGCTGCGCCGGGCCCAGGACAAGGTCGAGAGGAGGGGGCTCGGCCATGTGAAGAGCCTGCAGGTGATGGACGTCACCCGTCTGGGATTTCCGGACGAGAGCTTCGACGCCGTCACGGCACAGTTCATCATCACCCTGGTGCCCGAGCCCGAGACGGCGCTCGACGAGTTCATGCGCGTGCTGAAGCCGGGCGGCGAGATCGTGCTCGCGAACCATTGGGGCCAGCCCTCCGGTCCGATCGCCGCCCTGGAAGAGCTGGCCTCCCCGGTCGCCAAGGCCATCGGCTGGAGCTCGGCCTTCAAGGCGGCCCGGGTCGAGGACTGGGCCCGCGGGACAGGCCGCATGGAAGTCGTGGAGCTCAGGACCCTGTTCCCGGTCGGCTTCTTCAAGCTGATGAGGATCAGGAAGCGGGCCTGATGATCCGGCGCGAGCCCAGGGGGCGCTCCATCCGCCGGGGTCGCGAAGGAGATTGGCGCGGTTCCGGTCGGGTGACTTTCGGGGGACGGGCCCTATCTTTAGGGGAAGCTCCCATCCTCCCATTACGAAAGTCATCCCCATGCGCCTCTTCATGTTCACCTCCCAGGCCAAGGACGACCTGCACGCGTTCGCCGGCGACGAGGCGGGCAGCAAGCTTCCCGCCAAATACGCTCCCTGGGGGCTGACGGGCACCCTCGCGTCCCGCGAGGCTCCGCCGCACAAGTTCTCGCGAAAGGCCATCGAGCAGGCGATTTCCTCGGAGGGATTCCAGCTCTGGCGCATGAAGCCCAAGGGCTGAGCGATCGACCGGCCGGCCGGTGCCGATTCCTTGAGAACGCGCGTGTCACAAATCCGCGGCTTGGCCGCGTGTCTTTCTTGACACTGGGGGGCAACCTTCCCTATATCGCGCTTGCCTGATGCGGGGTTCGGCCCCGCTTCCTGGGGCGGAGTAGCTCAGTTGGTCAGAGCAGAGGAATCATAATCCTTGTGTCGGGGGTTCAAATCCCTCCTCCGCTACCACCTTTACCCCCAATGCCCGCACCTTGTTTGGAGACGCGGCCTCGCCGAGGAGGACGTTCAAGCGTCCGCTGATCTCGACCGTCGAGGGGGCTGAATGGGTAGCCCGCAATCCGAGCCGGTTGGATCGCAGCCTGGGATCGTTCAAAGTGAACGTCCGCACGGGCAAATGCAGCATATCGGCATTGTTCGTCGTGCGGGCACTAAGCGCACGGCTTCGCGGCTCTTCCACAGGCACCTCAGCCGAGCTCATGCTTCTGGAATTCGTCAGGACAGCCGATAGGTCGGGAAACAGGTCCAGGACAGCGTCCAGATGAGCATGGGCCTGCTGGCCGCAGCCGATGAAGCCGAACACGAACCTGAGCTCGGTCCGCAGGATCAGCGAGGCTGCATCGGCCTACCCGGCTAGCCGGACATGGCCGACGACCGTACCGCGGCACAGCTGAAAGCGATGGTCTCGCATCTATCGATCTGCGCCCAGGTTCGACCCGCCATCACGAAACGCCAGAGCCAAGGCAGCAGCTCGGGACGATGACGCCAGCGGATGACGAAGGGCCCCGTTGGGTCGAGAAGGAAGCCCGGCACCTTCTTCCAGAGGCCAGGCACGGAAATGAGCATCACCGCGCCGGGGCTGAGCCAAGCGCCGTTGCCGTAGGTGGCGGATTGGCTTCCGCCTGGTTGACCGGGCTCGATGAGGAGCACTTTGTGACCGCCACGCTGAACCTCCAGCGCAGCCGCAAGTCCCACAATGCCGCGCCGATGACGGCGACCCTCAGCTGCTCCCGACCTTGCGATGCCTCCGTTCCATCGGGCGGTACGGCATCAGCTCCGTGCGTGGAAATGGCTGAGGAAGGCGCGGGTTGCATCCTGCGTGGGATTGTCGATGACATCGCGCGCCGGGCCTTCCTCGACGATGACACCGTCGCGCATGAACACGACGCGATCCGCGACCTCGCGCGCAAAGGCGATCTCATGCGTGACGATGATCATCGTCATGCCCTCTGCCGCCAGGTCGCGCATGACGCCAAGCACTTCTGCGACAAGCTCCGGATCGAGCGCGGAGGTCGCCTCGTCGAACAGCATGACCTCGGGCTCCATTGCCAGCGCTCTGGCGATGGCCACACGCTGCTTCTGTCCCCCCGACAGGCGATTGGGGAAAGCGTCCATCTTGTCGCTCAGCCCTACCTTCGCCAGTAGCTTCCTCGCGATGTCCGCCGCTTCGCCTTTCGGCATCCTCTTCACCGAAACCGGCCCTTCCATGACGTTCTGCAGGACTGTCATATGGGGGAACAGGTTGAAGTGCTGGAACACCATCCCGGTGTTCGACCGGAATCGGGCCTGCTCCTTCACCCTGGGGAGGCGCGAAGTCTGGCCGAAGGAGAAGCTGTCGGTTCCGATCCGGACACGTCCCCCTTCCGGGATAACCAGCAGGTTCAGGCAGCGCAGTAGGGTCGACTTGCCTGATCCTGACGGACCGATCAAAGCGACGACGCTGCCGGGCTCGACCTTCAGGTTGATGTCGCGCAGCACCACATGGGTGCCGAAGCTCTTGCGCAGGGAGGCGACTTCGATCTTAGGTTCGTTCCTGTCCATTGCGGCCTCAGTTGCTCAGCAGCAGACGTTTCTCGCTTCGTTTCACGATAGCCGTGAGTGGCACGAGAACAATGAAATAGATAACCGCGATCACCGTGTAGACCTCAAGCGGCCGATAGGTGTCCATTGCGGCGACCTGGCCCTGGTAGACGAGATCGGGGACGGCCAGGACCGATACCAGCGACGTGTTCTTGAACTGGATGATCGATTGGTTCATGAGCGGAGGCATCATGCGCGTGATCGCCTGTGGCAGCACGATCCTGCGCATGACACGGGCAGGAGTCATGCCAAGGGCAAGACCGGCCTCGGACTGCCCGGGATCGATCGACACGATGCCGCCTCGGATCACTTCCGCATAGAACGATCCGCCGTAAAGCGAGAGCGTCAGCACGGCGGCCGTCGTGGCCGTCATCTCAATGCCGGTCAGAATGGGCAGCGCGTAATAGAACCAAAGGAGTTGGACCAGCAGCGGCGTGCAACGGAAGACCTCGATATAGAACCAGGAGGCCCATCTCACGGCCGCAAAGCGCGACAGCTGCGCGAGACCTGTTACAAGGCCGACGAGAAGGCCGAGAATGATGACGCCGATGGTCAGAGCGACTGTCACGAGCGTTCCGTTCAGAAACAGCCAGCGATAGCCCCAAAGAATGTTGTAGTCCCAAGTATACATGTCTTCCCTTTCCGGAGGGGGCGAGCGCACAGCCGCGCGGCCTGCGGAGATCGGCTCTTCCCGCCACCGGGAAGAGCCGTCTGCAGCATCAGAACGTGATGCCTTCCGGGATATCGGCGAGCGTGATGTCGACCTTCTCGAGGCTCGAGATCACGGCCGTTCGGATCAGGCCGAGGCCTTGCGCATAGACGATCCAGGTGTTGACGAAATCGCGCCAGGTCTTGTCCGTCTCGCGGCGGAACGCAGCGTTCGACGTGGAACCGAACAGCGGCTGCGGGACAATGACCTTGCCGATGGCCGCATCGCGCTTCACCGCGCGAACCGCACCCTGCCAGAAGATGCACTGGGCATCGACGCGGCCGCTGCGGAGGGCGAGAGTGGCCTCGTCGATCGACTTGAAGCGGACGATCTGCGCCTGCGGGCACAGGCGGCTGATGACCTGATCGTGCGCGGAACCGACATCCACCGAGATCTTGACTTCGGGCTTGTTCATGTCGACCCACTTCTTGGGCTCGAATCCCGGCTTGCCGATCACCACGAGAGCGCTGTTGTAGACCGGCCCGGAGAAATCGACGGCCAGAGCGCGTTTCGGAGTCGGGTTCAAGCCGAACATGATGTCGATCTTGTTGGCCTGCAGGTCCAGGACGGCATTGCCCCATGAGGTCTCGACCAGCTCGAGCTGAACTTCCATGTCGGCGGCCAAGGCCGAGCTGATGTCCCAGAACTGTCCGCCCCATTGGCCGGACGCCTGATCCTTCACCCACCAGGGGGCGCCGGCGGCAACGGCGCCGACGCGGAGCTTCTTGGTGCTCATGATGCGTTCGAAGGAATTCTGAGGCGCCGATTGTGCCTGGGCCGGGCCGACGCCCAGGAGAGCTGCCGCTGCGGCGCCAAAGGTGATCTGGCCTGCGAGTTCTCTGCGTGAAACCATGTCGAGTTCCCTTCTGGTTTTCCAAAGCCTCGTGATCGATGAGGCGAAGACCGTCTTTGCGACGGGTTACTGTTTTTATGTTGCCCGGCCCTCAGCTGCCGCCTTCGTCGAAGGCAGCAGCACGCCGGGGTTCATGCGATTGTCAGGATCAAGCATCTGCTTGACCTGAAGCATCAATTCGTAGCGAACCGGATCGCAAAGGCGTTCAAGTTCCTGCGTCAGCTTGCGGCCGACGCCATGTTCTGCGCTGAACGTGCCGGAGAAGGCTGCGGCAACGTCGTGAATCGCCTGCTCGACCTCAAGGGCGAACGCATCCTTGTCGGCGAGCGCAGCCCAATACGCGTGCGCGAACATGAGGATGTAGTGCACGTTGCCGTCGCCAAGATGGCAGACGACCTGCGTGACGGCCTCCGGAAACCTCTCCGACGAAACCCTGTCGGCGGCCGCGATGAAGCCGGGCACGTCCGAGGTGCGCACCGCGACGTCGTGAACGACACCGATGCCTTCCTTCTTGTTGGCTTCGGAAACGGAATGACGGATGTGCCAGATCTCGGATGCCTGACGCTCCGAAGCGGCAATCACGGCATCGGTGGCGATGCCGGATTCGAAGGCGTCTCCGAGAGCTGCTTCGAGAATCTCCGAGAGGCCCGTCGAGGCATCGACGCTGCTCAGTTCGATCATCACCGACCAGGCCGGAATGGCCGAGAAGGGGATCCTGACGTTCTCGACGTGGCGGGCAACGAGCTGGATCTGCGAGGCGGAGAGCAGTTCGAACGCCTCGATGTAGGGACCGGCCTTGTCCTGAAGAACCGCGAGGAGAGCGACGGCGGCGGCTGGGTCGGGAACCGCCACCCAGGCGTGGGCGGAATTCGCCATCAGAGGGTGCAGGTGAAGTGCCGCCCCGGTGACGATGCCGAGCGTGCCCTCGGCACCGATGAAGAGATGGCGGAGCAGATATCCGGTGTTGTCCTTCCTGAGGCCGGCGAGATCGCGCAGGACGCGCCCGTCGGCCAGAACGACCTCGAGGCCCGCCACTAGTTCCCGCATCGGACCGTAGCGCACGACGCCGGTTCCACCCGCGTTCGTCGAGATGAGGCCGCCGATCTGGGCGCTGCCTTCACTGCCCAGATGCAGCGGGAACTGTCGCCCCACCGCGTGAACCGCTTCGTGCAGATTGGCCAGGATCACTCCGGCGTCGACCGTCGCGACATTGGCGGCTCGGTCGATGCTGCGGATCTGGTTCATGCGGCGCAGCGAGAGGACGATGCCGGACTTGTCCGCCTTCCGGCTTTCGGGTACCGCCCCGTAGCAAAGCCCCGTGTTGCCCCCTTGAGGGAAGACCGGCTGTCGCTCGGCGGTCGCGAGGCGCATCACGGCGGCCACTTCATCGGTCGTGGCCGGCAGGACCACGCAGAGAGCCCGACCCTGCTTGCGGCCCCGCCAATCTGTCAGATACGGCTCCATCTCGCCCTGGTCGGTGATCAGGCCCTTGCTTCCGACGATATCCCGCAGCCGGTCGATCATGCTGGTCTCCGATCAGGCGAGAGCAGCCGACTGGGCTTGCTTCGCGACCGCTTCCAGTTTCGCCAGCGTGTCGGCGCTGGGCCCCTGCAGCGGCAGCCGCACCCCGCCGACGGGCATCCCGGCCATGGCCATATAGCTTTTCAGCGGGCCCGGATTCGTCTCCAGGAAGATGGTGTCGATCACGGGATCGATGCGGTTCTGCAGCGCCAGCGCCTCGTTTAGTTTTCCATTCCGGGCCAATTCGAAGATCTGCAGCCAGATCTTCGGATAAATCGAGGCCGATGCGAGCACGCCGCCCTTCGCCCCGAGTGCCACGTGGGTCGCAAAGAGTGGCTCCTCACCGCTCAGGATGGCGATCCTGTCGCCGACATATTTGATCGTCTTGATGTATTCCGGCATGTCGTAGGACGAGAACTTCATGCCGATGATCGAGCCGTCCTCGGTCATGGCCTGCACGCCCTCGGCGGTCACGGCGACGGTCGTCCGGCGCGGGATCTGGTAGAGCATCACCGGAAGATCGACTGCGTCGCGATAGGCGCGGAAGTAGGAGCGCATGCCGTCCTGGGTGCCAGAGGCATAATAGGGCGTGACCGTCATCACGGCCGCCGCGCCAGCCTCGGCGAAGTCACGGCCCGCCTCGACGGCATCTTCAAACCCGGTGGAGAGCACGCCCGGGATCACCGGCTTGCCGCCAGCCGCTTCGACACAGGCCGCTACGATGGCCTTACGCTCCTGGCGGGACAGAGCAGGATACTCTCCGGTTCCGCCGATCGGCACGATCCCGGATGCGCCGGCCTCCAGCTGATACCGGACCAGCTTCTTCAAGCCGGCGATATCGACCTGACGATCGGCCGTCATCGGAGTGACGATTGCCGTATAGAGGCCGGTGAGCTGATCGTGCGTGAGTGCCATCGTAGGTCCTGTCAATACGTTCCCGTCGAGCAAGCCGAATGGCTGCTCGCCCAGTGATCTGGTGCATTTGAGAGAGGGGCTCTTGGAGCGAGGAAGCCCAGAGAGCGATGTTCCGCGACTGACCTCAACGATTATCCAGGGTCGGACACGTGTCAATACGAAAGTGAAAATTTTTCCGATAGTATAATTCGTATCTCATACGCGTGTTTTTCCTTGCATCTTCGAAAGGTTGAGCTACCGATATAAAGGCACGCTGCTCCTTGCTTCGGCCTAGAGCAGCGTCTGGCAGGCAAGAAGGGAAACCGATGTCCGAGGCATCGCTCAAAGATCAAGGGGAGCTGATTCAGGACGTGATCCGGCGCATCGACGTCGGTGCGCGCCGTTCCGAGCTCGATCATCCGGCGGAAGACGTCAATATCGGCGCGCGGCTGAACCAGATCCGGAAGGATCGGCAGATGACCCTCCAGGAGGCGAGCCGTGCCACGGGGGTTTCCGCCTCGGCCTTCTCCAAGATCGAACGGAACGAGTTATCTCCCACCATCTCGACGTTGCAGCGCATCGCACAGGGGTTGGGAGTCGAACTGGTC
Organism: Microvirga sp. HBU67558; assembly: GCF_018069605.1. Lineage (NCBI taxonomy): Bacteria > Pseudomonadati > Pseudomonadota > Alphaproteobacteria > Hyphomicrobiales > Methylobacteriaceae > Microvirga > Microvirga sp. HBU67558. Next base: position 37,766 of record NZ_JAGPUP010000509.1, read on the forward strand.
GCCCTGCTCAGCGAACAGGAAAGCGGTGTGGTCAACTACGGCCGCCGCAGCGTGTCGCGCGCTGGCGAGGGGAACCCTCACAAGACGATTACCTGCAACAACACGCTGCTGTGTCCTGACCTGCGCAATAAGCGCATCACCCCGATCCTGACACGGGTGACGGCGCGATCGCCCGAGGATTATCGTTCCTGGGCCAAATCGGAGGCGGAAATCTTCCTGATGGTGCTGGAGGGGACACTCGTCGTTCACAGCCGGCTCTATGAGCCCCTGACCCTGAACGCGGGAGACTCGATGTACTACGACGCGAACTCCGAACATGTCTGGACGTCCGTCGGACCAGAGGACGCCAAGGTGCTCTGGGTTCTGACCGTCACCTGAGTACGGAGCTCAGAGCATGGGACAGCTCCTCAATGCAGCGGATTTCAGGCACGCGGCGCAGCGGCGGTTGCCCCGAGGGCTGTTCGAGTATATCGACCGCGGCGCGGAGGATGAGCTGGCGTTAAGCAATCTGCGCCGCAGTCTCGATGCAATCCGCCTTTCACCTCGTGTGTTGACGGGGCATCCCGAACGCGATCTGCGCGTTCGTGTAATGGAGCGGGAGATCGCGATGCCCGTGGTTGTCGCTCCGACTGCTCTCGCTGGTCTCGTCGCCTATGACGGCGAAACGAAACTCGCTCGCGCAGCGGCACGGCAGGGAGTTCCGTTTTGTATCTCGACCCAGTCGATCACGACGATTGAAGAGGTGCGCGCAGGCGCTCCCGATGCCGATTTGTGGTTCCAGCTCTACCTCTGGAAGGATCGTGAGCTGACCCGCAAGCTTCTCGATCGTGTCTGGGCCTGCAACGTGACGACCCTAGTGGTCACGGCCGACACACCCATCGGCCCTAAACGCGAGTACAACCAGCGCAACGGCTTCTCCATTCCTTTCATCTATTCCTTGCGGGCTGCTCTTGATGTCGCCATGCGCCCGCGCTGGCTGGCCGGAGTGCTTCTGCGCTATCTTCATACGACCGGGATGCCCACTTATGGCCATTACCCTGAGGAGTTCCGCAGCGCGATCACCCGACCGTCCATTGTCGAGGCTGTGAAGCTGGAGAACCTCCTGAACTGGGACGACCTGCGTATTCTGCGGCAGCAATGGAAGGGACGCCTCATCGTGAAGGGTATCCTCCATCCTCAGGACGCGAGAGAAGCTGCGGATCTGGGAGCGGATGGCATCGTCATCTCAGCCCATGGCGGGCGCAATCTCGATATTGCGCCCGTGCCGGCAGAGGTGCTGCCGGACATTGCCGATGCGGTCGGGAACCGTCTTGAGATTCTCGCTGACAGCGGAGTTCGCCGCGGCAGTGATGTGCTCAAGTACATTTCGCTTGGAGCACAAGCTGTCATGCTCGGCCGCCTTCCGCTCTGGGGGCTCGCGGCGGGAGACGAGAAGGGTGCAGACCAGATGCTTGCCATGATCCGCACGGAAATTGATATGACGCTGACGATGCTAGGTGTCCGGAGACCTGAGGATTGTCGCGGTCTCCCCATCCGGTCGACTTGGATTTAGACCGACTTCGCTCGTTGCACTTGTCGGTAAGGATACGTGCGGCAAGTTTCGGGATAGTCCGGAATTAGCACAAAGCTGAAATCACCTGAATATCCGCTCTGGAGTCTAAGTCGGCCGTTAAGCCGAGACGTCCTGCCCTCCAGTCGCTCATAATCCACCGTTTGTGAGCGGCATTCCCGAGCCACCGGGGAGGAAGCTTCAATGTGTGGATGTGCAATCGCGAAGCGGTCGATGTGCCCTTAGGGAAGATGCCCCATGTCCAAGTGAGTCACAGCCGCAAGGCGACCGCTTGCCGGCGCAGCCCGGGTTCGCTGCAACGGGATCGCACTTTAGGATTAAGGAACCGAAATAACGTTTCCAAGTTCCTTCATCGACGAAAAAAGGTCGATGGATGTCTCAAGTTCCTAAAACCGCAAGCGCTGCAACGGGCCCGACAACCCAGCAGACCGATGTGACGGCCCTCCTCTGCGGCTACCAGTGGGGAGGGTCCATCACCTATGCCTTTCCGGACGAGATGTCCGATTACGACGGTGAGTGGGATGACCCGCATGTCTATCGGCTCTCCTTCGAGAGACAGCAGGCGGTCTGGCATATCCTCGAGGGCTGGGGGCCCTATGAGACGGCCTCCCGTTTCGGTCTGACTCCCGTCGAGGGCTTCACGAGACTGTCAATCACCTATGCGGGCTTCGGGCAGGGGACCCTGCAGATTTCCGGCATCAATTTGGAGGATGCTCCCGAAGTCGAGAATCGTCGTGTGCTCGGATACAGCAACTTTCCTGGAAATCGTTCGGGCGGCGCGGGCAACGTCGCGCTTGTCGAAAACAAGTATTCTTACGAAGTCGAGATCCTCCCCGGGTCTTGGTCCTACTTCGTCATAATTCACGAACTCGGACACGCCCTCGGCTTGAAGCATCCCCATCAGGAGGCGCCGCGCGGCTCCTTCCCAATCATGTCCGAAGAGCACGACAGGGACGACTTCACGGTCATGTCGTACAAGGGCGCCGGTACTAATCCACAAACTTTCATGCAGTACGATATCGCCGCCTTGCAGATGATGTACGGGGCTAATTTCGAGTTTCGCAGCGGCGACACGATCTATCGCTGGGCTGCGAACGGAGAGACCTTCGTCGATGGAGTATCCCAGGGGGCCATGGTGTCGCGCTTCGTCCTCCAGACCATCTGGGACGGCAACGGCAACGATACCTATGACCTGAGGGCGTTCGAAGGCAGCACAGTTGATTTGGAACCTGGAGGCTTCACGATCTTCGAGATCGGTAGCCGCTCGCGGATCGAAAAAGGCAATATCTCGAATGCCTTCCAGTATGGCAGCGATCCCCGGTCGCTCATCGAGAACGTCCTCGCGGGCGAGGGCAACGATAGGATCTCCGGCAATGCCACTGCAAATATGCTGGTCGGAAACGGCGGCAACGATGAACTGCGCGGCAAGGGCGGCAACGACGGTCTGAAGGGCGGAGCCGGCAACGATTGGATGGACGGCGGCAGCGGCGCGGACATGATGGATGGCGGCGACGGCTGGGATGTTGCGTCTTATCAAAGCATCTCTGCTTCCGAGGGCGGGGTCGTGTTCAACCTCGAGACCAACAAGAATGGCGGCGCCGCCAGGGGTGACAAGCTGTATCGCATCGAGGTGGTGCAGGGGACAAACGCCAACGACAGCCTCACCGGGCTCGACCGCGGCAACGGCAACGGCGTCCAGCTCTACGGCGAGGGCGGCGATGACGGCCTCACCGGCAAGGGCGGCGGCGATGCCCTGTTCGGCGGCGCCGGCAACGACTGGCTCGACGGCGGCCCGGGCGGCGACC
>NZ_JAGPUP010000510.1:0-41190 GCF_018069605.1 Microvirga sp. HBU67558
GATGTCGAGCATCGGACCTCGAAATATTTGAACAACATTCTTGAGGCGGATCACGGCGCGCTCAAACGCGTCATTCGTCCGACACGCGGCTTCCGGACGATGAAAACCGCCGCCGCGACTTTGAAGGGTTTTGAAACCATGCGCATGATCCGCCGCGGTCATTGCATCCCGCGGAAACATCGAGCGACAGGCGAAGTCCGTCTCGTCAATCAACTCTTCGGCCTTGCGGCTTGAACGACCCGTTTGATGGAGTTCATTATGCCCTTTTCAAGTTGCTGCAACAGTGCCGCTTGGTGCGCCCTGCCGGCGTCTTGCTCTGAAGGATTGTCCGCAGGAGGTCGTAGGCTGCCTTCAAGGCTCCCGCGAGAACAAGCGGCCAGCCGAAAGGTGACACCGTCAGCAGCCATCCGGACAGGAGCGGCGCGACGGCGGAGGCCAGGCTGCGGGGCGCCGCCGTCACGCTCGCCGCGGCGGGCCGCTCCTCCGGCCGGACGACAGCCAGGACGTACGAGGAGCGGGTCGGAACATCCATCTGGGACAGCAGGCTCCGGAGGATCAGCAGCCCGAATGCGATCCAGATCGTCGGCGCGAAAGCAGTCAGGATCAGGAAGACGCTCGACGGCAGGTGCGTAAACACATCACGTGCATGGATCTCACACATACGTCCTGAGGCTGATACGAACGTCACACGTGAAGACTGCGCGCCGACTGGCGGGTGCTAGAGATCACATGGTGCTCTTCCTTCGATCGTTTGCCGGGGGCGGATCAGCAATCCAGTCGAGGGTCGCACCATGGGGATGGGCTGCAGCGACAGGTTGCCCATTCACAGCCAACATGAAGAGGGGCGGGCGCAACTCGCGATCGGTCTTCGCTGCGATGCCTGGGAAAACACTCGGCTCCTCGTTGCTGATCCAATAGTCGCACAACGAGAGCGCCTGCGCGGCGAACGCGTCACGTTGAGCTTGCTCAGGCACGTAAGCGAGCACGGCTGTGTGAAACACCACCAGAGTTGTGTCACGGGGAGCTTCCTTCACGAGCAGGGGGAGATCCCGGGTGAGGTCTCCTTGCATGATGGAAGGCGGGGCTGCGCGGGCGACCTGCACGGCAGCGCGTAGGCGCGCCAGCCGATCCGACTGCTCGGGCCAGACGAGCGTCTCAAGCCAGGCCATTTGATCGGCGTCCCTGACGTCAAGCGGGCGAATGTCCGAGCCGGCCCGCCAAACCACACGAGGCAAGATCTTGGGCACAGGCGTGGCCTCATCCGCGCGACACGGAAAAACCGGAGTGTCTGCCGTCATGTCAGCTGGCCTGAGCACTTGGACGCCGTAGTCGTAAGCATAGCGGTCAGGCAGCAGGCAGAGGCCAGCCGACGTGCCAACTTCGAGAAGGGCGAGGGGCTGCGGGAGCAATGCAAGGACCGGCAGGAGGGCTGCGCAACGTCCAGCCTCGTTGGTCTGCGTCGACCGTTCCATGATTACGGTGCGGATCTCACCCCAATGCGCGAGCGCATTGCGACGAAAGTCAGCCCAGCCCCCCGGCACGCCGGTGACGTGACGTACAGCGGCAAGAAGGAGGTTGGGCTGCTGCTTCGCCGGAGGCAGATCGGCGAGATGCGCGAGCATGTCCGGGTCGTCTGCGATACTCTCGGTGAGCGCCTCATACAGCGGTGAGCGACCCCGGGCCTCCTCCCGGGCGAAGCGGCGGTAAGTCTCTGCGATTGCGGTGGTCATGACGAAACGCTCCCTGTCGGGACAAAACCGCTTGTCGAAGCCACTCTATCACGCCCAGTTCATTTGTATGACACCCAAGTTGGGGAGCATGAGGAGGTGTGGGGCACCCGGTAATAAACCAGTTTCAGGAGCCTGCCATCAACCCGTTACTTGCCCGTCAGTAGAGCTGCCCTCAAGCGCTTCCGACCTGCCCCACAAAACCTTATGCTCTCCTATTGTGGAGACGCGGCACGCCTCGGCTGTTCTGTTGCTTGGAGCCGACCGGGTTGCAGAACTAAGCGTCTGTTAACCATAGAGTCTGATCCTGCTGTCTTCGGGAGCGTCAGAGATGGCCAGACAACCGCTCGTCCTTCTCATTCCCGCAGATCGCCGCACCGGGGCGCTCATAAGAGCTGGTCTCGAGGGGTACGGCTACGATGTGCTGATGGCGGGCAGCGTCGAGGAGGCGCTCGACCTCGTGCTCATGAATCAGAGGGTGAGCGTCCTGGTCGTCGACGTGGCGCCCGAGACGATCTCTAAGGGCATGGCACTGGCACAAGCTGCCCGCCGGTCCAACCCGAGCATTCGTGTGATCTACACCTGTGGTGCGCCGTCCAAGCTTCCCGAGCGGGAGAAGGTCAGCGACGCCCCTTGCTTGCAGATGCCGTACCATCCGCATCAGCTCGCCGGGGTCATCGGGCAGATCTCAAGCAGACTTTGTTTTAATGAGCATGAGATGCATGCAGCCTGAGAGGCTCGGTGCGAGCGATTACAGGTAATCAACATCAAAAGACAGTCGTCGCCTATGGATCTAATTGCCGAGCTTGGAGTTGGAGACCTGCTGCCTGACACCGCTCGGAGGATGATGATGTTTCTGTCTTGGATGAAGCTGGCGACCGACACGACCATGCTCACCATGGAGTCCCAGTCCGTGATCTGGGCACGTCTGTCGCAGATGGCCATGGGCCAGGGCTCGCCTGCTGAAAATATTCTGATGGTGACAGAAAAGGTCAACGCTTGCGCCGAGGCGGCCGCGACCATCGTGGCGGGCGGTACAGTTCATCACGTGGTCGAAGGTTACCGTAAGAAAGTTCGCGCCAATGTTCGGCGTCTGGGCTGCTAGACCACCGACATAGGCCTCGTGAGGGTGCTGTCGACGTCATCGCGGCTCTTGCTCCAAGCTAGAGGTATCCTCCAAATGCATGAAGGGCGCCGGCGACAGCGCCCTTCATTGGGTTCATTCTCGTCTTAGCGGCGCAGAATCTCAGGATCGCCTCGGAGTGAGGTCAGACTTCACGAACACCCCATTCGTCACGCGCCTGAGCGCCAGTGCGGTTGAGGACCACCTTGCCGCCTTCAAACGTCGCGACGGAATCAAGATGCAGGTAGTGGTGTTCACCGCCGGCCGTTGGATCTGACTTCGCCAGCTTAATGCGCTGTCCTTCAACGTGGTCGACCGTGCCGACGTGCTCTTGGTCGGAGCCGACCACCTCCATGTGTTCTTGGATCTCAGATGCGTCTGCCATTGATGTGTAACCTCCTGTGGGGAAGATCTGATGCGCTCGGTGGCTTCTAGCCTGCCTCGGGATTGATGCGAGCCTCAGCGGGACAGGTGAAAATCTCGTCCGTTTCCTGCCCCACTTGGAGAGTTGCGCCGAGCAGCGTCATCTATCGCGACGCCTTGTAGAGCTTGGTGGCGATCTCGAACATCTCCTCGGGCGCATAATCCGGGGTGAAGGCCGACGGGACGCCCGTGAGCTGATGGATCTTGCCACCGTCTGGCATGCCGTCGACCACCGTCAGTTCGCCAGGCGGATCGTCGGGCAGGGCCACCTCGCCGTTGCCCCAGATACCAGCCATTTCCTTGTAATCGTCAGGGCTGAAGGTGTAGAGGCGCCTGTGGGAGCCTTCGTCCAGGTACTTCTGGCATTCCGGGATGTTGCCGAGCGGGATATTGGGGGTCGGCAGCATCTTCTCGATCTCGACGCCTGTGATCTTCTTCAGGGCGAGCGCGTATGCGTGGGCATGCACGGAGCCACGGACGAGGAGATAGCCGCACACTTCGCGTCCGGTCGGATCGGTGAGCGTCTCGTAGACCCGCAGCTTGTGCAGCCGTGCGCCGCATTCGAGATGGAAGTTGTGCAGGAGATCGAGCACGACGTTGCCGGTCGTGGTGATGAAGTCGTTGTTCCACGATTGGCCGTTGCTGTTGACCGGCATCGCGCCGCCACCGCCTGACAAAAAGGCTGCCGCGAGGCGGATGTCCTTCATGTCCTCGAACGGCGCACCGGAGATGTCGCCACCGTCAGTCTCATCGTCGTTGGCGTCATCCGGCCCGTTGTTCAGCATGGCGACGCCGTTGCTGACCAGTTCCACATGGCCGAGCTCCTCGGCGGTGATCGCCGCGACCAGGCTGTAGAAGGGCCGCAGCTTGCTCTTGGAGCGGAAGTTGAAGCTCTGGAACATGTAGTTCCCGAGGGTGGACATCTCGCCGTACTTGCCACCCAGGAGTTCCTGGAGGGCTGCGGCAGCGTTCGGGTCCTGCCGCTTGGGCGCAGGCAGATCGACTTGCAGCTTATCGACGCGCAAGAACATTCGGGCTCTCCAGTATGACGGGGTTACCGGGGCCAACGGGGGAGCGGTGCGTAGGTTCCAGGATTAGGCCGCCAAGCGAGAACGGCTGAGGCTTGGGAATGCTGTCGCCTCTCTTGTTAACTATGCGCTAACCGTGTTGTGCGGAAGAGGCTCGACGGAGGCGCAAACCGTTGCTGCGTCAGGAACTGCCGGGCTCAGCCAGGGCTTTTCCTCACATGCCGGCTTCGACGATGACCGGCATCACTTCCCCACCGAGGTTGTCCCATGCGGCTTGCTTTCGCAGTTCTTGCGACGTCTCTCGTCGCGTCTTCATCCGCCCTCGCTCAGGTTCTGGCCGAGGTTGAGGCATGCCGGCTGTCAGGCTTGGCCGCGATCAAGGAGCGCTCGCCTTCGCTCGACCAGATCACGCTGGACATGGAATCGCTCGCCGTCTCCAAGGCCAACACCAAGGTCGGCGACACACCAATCAAGATGGTGGTCCTGGGCGACGCCTATCTCCAGCGTGACAAGACCGACAAGCCCAACCGCTTTGTCTGTCTCCTCAGCGACAAGGGCAAGGTTGTGCTGACCTTCTTCACCGAGCAGTAGCCCATCCGTTCTTGTATCGTCTGGAGTGAGCCCATGTCCACGATCTCGCGCCGCTCGTTGCTTTCGCTCGGCCTTGCGGCCGGCTCCGTTTCCCTTGCCGGTTGCTCTGGATTCTCCATGGGTGGACCGCTCTTCGGCGGATTGCTCGATGCTTCCGGCTCACGCCGAGGCCTCAGCGGCCTTACCATCAGCAAGCCCAACTATTCGGTCGTCTACGCAGGCTATCCCGGCGAGCCTGCTCCAGTGAACGAGTTCAACTATGCCCAGGTAAACCCGGCTTACTTGAGACAGCAGGTGGAATACCTCGGGACGGAGGAGCCCGGCACCGCGGTCGTCGATCCGGCCTCGCGTCACCTCTATTTTGTCGAGGCCCCAGGACAAGCGACCCGTTACGGCGTTGGCGTCGGCCGTGAGGGCTTCGGCTGGTCGGGGACCGCAAAAATCAATATGCGGCGCAGCTGGCCGGATTGGGTGCCCCCGAAGGAGATGGTCGCCCGTGATCCGGAGATCCGCTCGCAACTTGTGGCAACGTCACGCGGGCGGGGTGTTCCAGGAGGCCCGACAAGCCCGCTTGGGGCGAGGGCGGTGTATCTCTTTGCAGACGGCGGGGACACCGGCTATCGCATCCACGGTACGACCGAGCCTGAGACGATCGGCACCAACGTGTCGTCCGGCTGCATCCGCATGGTCAACCAGGATGTGATCCACCTCTATCAGCGCGCGCCCAAGGGAACCCAGGTCATCGTCTTGTCGTGACGGTGCCGATCGCTGTGACGCATGGCAGAGGAGTGAAAGCCGTTGAGCGAAAAGACAGAACATTGGCGATACCCTCGTCTCTCAGACCGCAATCTCCTGCTCTGCATAGGTCGGGACCTAAAGCAAATCTATGAGGATACCATGCGGCAGTCCCTGCCACGTGACATCGAGGCCCTGCTGCAGAAGATTGAGCAGGCGGAACTTGAGCGAACAGTGCGGGAGCAGTGAACGGCTTGGCCCGCGGTAGAAAGAGCCTGCCCGTCACACCTGCTTCATCATTGGGCGAGGGCTGCGGCGCGAGGACGTTTGCCGTCGCGGCAAATTCCGCCGTGTTATCGAAGATGCACCAAGTCCGCGTACCCTCCGCCTCACGCTTTCTGAGTTCCCGAGCGATCCGGGTGAAGTCCTCGTCGCAGTGGGATGAATAGTACATCTGCGGCGAGCCATGCAGGCGATAGTACGCAAGTCCGTGCCATCCGCCCGGCCGCTTCGCATCCGGGTGCGGCTGAGGGTCGGCTGCGACCCGCGCGACCTGCCGCTCTATGAGGAATTCGTCGACGTCGGCCGTAAACTACGTTGCGTGCCGGGGCTCGCAGACGATATCGCCGCCAAAGGAATCGAGGAGAGTCCGGAAGAACGCTTCGGCTGCATCAGGGTCGAATTTAGACTTGGGGGAAGCTGGATGAGGACTGGTCTGAGCTTGTCACCCAGTCCGGTGATTTCGCCCAGGAACCGCTGCAAGGGTTCCGGGACATCGCCGGCCCAGCGCTGGTAGGTCGATGAGCGATGAGGCCGATTGAAGGACGAGTTGATTTCGACGCCGTCAAACCGGTTCGCCTATCGCACCAGATGGCTGCCTTCATTTGGGAAGGCATCTTGGTGTGCCTTTGGGATCGCCCAGGCGGCGGCCCCAACAAAGATGCGGCGCTCACTCATACTCAGGTTCTGGGCACCGGGCTGCCAGGGGTTAGCCTCGCTTGAGCTTCCCAGCGGCCGCATCCAGCTTCTCGCGGTTGTTCCCGTGCTCTTTGATCAACTCCTCAGCCTGCACAACACTGATGCCGTGTTTCCTGGCGAAGTACTCGACCTCGTACCCTTCTCCGCCGGCGCCCCAGCCACGATCGGCACCTCCGCGATTGGATCCGGCTTTCGAGGAGTATGCCGTTTGACCACTCTCAAGGAGTTCGAGACCGCATTGCGGGAGCAGGGCATGAACATGGCCCTCGCTGTCCTGGAGAAGCTCAAGGAGCGTGATCGGACCAATCGGACGGTCAGAGTCGGGCGGCGGATTGCCGGCAAGAAGATGACGCCTGAGTTGGCGAGGCGGATCATCGAGCTCAACCAGACCACTGAGATGACCCAGCAGGAAATTGCGTTTCAGCTGGGCGTCAACCAGGGCCGCGTGAACGAAGTTCTCAAGCACGGGAAATGGCTGCAGGACGATCCGAAGTCCGAGGAAGCGGTGTCGCGCGACCAGGCCAAGGCACGCATGGAAAAGGCACGGGCCGAGAGCGTTCCTGTGAGCATGCGTAAGAGTATGGCTCCACCAGAGGAGGCCGCACGTCGCCCAAAGCCAAGACCACGAAATGCGGCGCAGCTCTCCATTGAGGACTTCCTGAGTTCGCCGCCCAGGTCCGAACAGCGATAGGCACAGCGGCGCCGGGATTGCCGGTGGCGTGATTTCAAAGGGGCAGGATCTTTGGGTCCTGCTCCTATTGTTTCTGTGGGGCCCAGAAACGCAGAAGCCCGCCAGAGGGCGGGCTCGACATCTCTGACGAAGCTGAAGCGGGTCAGGCAGCAGCGGCAGAATTGCGTGCGATGGAGTCAATGTCGTACCGCACGATGCCAAGGTCGTTGAGCTCACGGTCGCTGAGATGCGACAGCTCACGAACCGTCTTGCGGTAACGCAGATACGCGCGGATTTGGGAGAGAATGTAGGTTACGAACATACTATGCCTTTAGGTACTAACTGCCTCGACCACCGAGGTTTTTTCCATTGTCTGTGATGAGGATGATATGGGGTTGCGACGCTCAAATGAGCAGTCGCCACTATGGAGGGGAGTTATGCTCTAAGTGCATATCGAGCCTAGCCGTATGAGGACGTAACTGGATCCTAAGCTGCCGAATTCGTCAGGCCCGAATGCTTGTTGGAGCTGGAACAAGATCTGCTGGTCTTGCGCTGAGCCTATCCACGCGTATCGCCGTCTCCAAGAGGTTTGACGGTCGTGGCAGGGTCCGAGATGATGAAGAAAGGGCCTCCCCACCCGCCATTGCCAGTAGGTGAGGAGGCCTCCTAGTCCTGAAGGCCGGAGATGTGAACGGCCCTCAACGGGCTAATGTTCTGCCTCGCGCAGGGTTTCAGCTTGAGCTTATGAATGCGGCGCCTTGATGAAGCGACCCCGCGGGGCCAGCAGCTGCGGGCGCCGCGGAGACGCTTCTGAGCGACCGCAGCGGAGCGCTTTCTCCTTTCGCGGATTATCTTCAACGCGGAGTTTGTGCGCACGGGGTAGGTGACCGCCATGGAAACAGACGCCGACAGGCGTGAGGCAGCGCGAAAGGCAGGTGAGACGTACGGCACGATGGCCGCGGACCTGAGCCTGATGCATGTCGGCTCGGCTTCCGGCGAGGAGGCCATGGAGCAGCACATCCTCGACCTAGCCCGTAACATCCGAGAGCAGGCGCTGCAGCGGGCCAACGACGACCTTGGCGAGGCTCTTGCGCTCGTCTGGAAGGAGGCCGCCCTCAAAGCCGCTCAGGAACGGCTTGAGGCGTCCGGTGCCCCTGGAGAGAGCACGCAGCCGGAGGGCTGACGGACACGGCCACAGCGTTTTCCCGGCTATCCAGCTCCTGCAGGGCAGGGGTGGTTAACCTCTAGTGAACCCTGTTGGCCACCATGATCCCAGCAGGCCGATCACAGCACACCCGCGGGTCTGATTTCCGAACAACCTTTCCGTTCCCGAGGGCGTCTTCGCGCGCTCCGTCCAGGGTATTTCCTCATGAGCCGACAGCCTCTCGGTCTGCTTGTTTCCGGTGATCGGCTGGCCGGAATGACAACCGCCAGCAGCCTAGTCGGCTACGGGTATGAAGTGCTCCTGACCGGCTCTGTGGGGGAGGCCGGGCATCTGCTTCGCACGAACCGGCGCATCAGTGTTCTGGTCATCGACACCGATCTCGGGCAGGCAGGTGCCCGCCTCTGCCTGGCTAAGGACGCCCGTGTGTCCGATCCCGACCTTAAGGTGATCTACACCTCACGCGTGCCATTCAGGCTGCGGGACGCCGAGAAGGTCAGCGGGGCTCCGTGCCTGCGCACGCCTTACTGTCCGCATCAACTTGCCGGTGTGATCAGCCAACTGGTTCGACGGATTGCGCCTGAGGAGGCGGCAGCGTACGCAGCATGAGCATACGAAGGCAAGGACGGATCAGCAGCGCCCCCGAAGGATGGAAGGTTGGGGAACTGGGTGTCTTTCGGCGTTGAACTCAGACCTCTTCATGGACTGAGCGTAAGTCGCTTATTGGCTTGGAACCTTCTGCGGATCGAGAGGGTCACGACCGGCGCCGATTGTAGCCTCTTTGTTAGAGGTGACCCTGGCGTAGAACCCGATGCCCTGCCGCGCTGTGTCACCTTCATGCCGAAGACTTGGTGCGGCCTTGAAGTTCTCGTGCCGGCTGAGAAGGCCACCCGTCAGCCACAGCCGGCAGTGACGTGAATGAGACCTCCTGAATTTAGCGTCCCGCCTGTGGTCTTAGTGGTGGAGGACGAGCCGCTGGTGCGCATGACAGCCGACGACGAGTTGGAGCAGGCCGAAGCAGCCACGAACGACTTGTCTGGATAGTAGGTTCCCAAGCTTAGCCACGACCAAAAGCAGTGGCTCTTGAGGCGATGCACGAAACGGCTCTCGAAAGGGCGTGCCCTTCTGGCAATCAGCGTTGATAAGTTTTCATGAATTCTGCCGTGAGCGTTCGCTCCAGCTCCCATGTCAGAGGTGTCGGGTTGGCTCTGTTCCAGGCCCGCTGACCCTGCTGGACGAAGCGTTTCCGTTTGCGCTTGATCTCCGTTGGAATGTGAGAGGCCAAAGGAGCAAAGCTTCTGCGCAATTGAACCTCTGTCCTCTTCCTGGACGGGAGGGCGGCCTCCGCCGCTTCAGCCGCGGCGATATCGTCTGGCGTGGGATCGGGATGGCGTGCGTACGCATCCTCTTGCAACTGGCCGAAAGCTCTATGCTGGGCCGCATCGTACTCCCGTAAGCCGGCAATGTGCTCGAGGAGGTAGGCCTCAAGAGCTTCATCCCGATCCACCTGCTCATCTCGAAGCAAATGAATCTGTTTTGGCATTGCCGAGGCTCCCTGGTCCTAACCTTGAATCTTCGTGTCCTGGAGCTCCGCTCCTCCAAGCCACTGCCGGGCCTCTTCCAGGCTGCCGAACGTGTGTTCTGCCTCTGTGAAGGGAGCCGGCATTTCCTCTGGGGGCAGATCCACCAGAAGCTCCACTGTCCATGTGGCGCCATTGGTTGGGCCACTTTGGACCAGGCTGGCGATGATCACCCCATTGAGCAGCACGTCATAGCTGCCGGGAGCGAGCCGGAAGAGCCTGTAGGTCATCTCGATATCTGCCTTTCCGTCGCATTGAGACGAACACCAGGCCTTCCATCATTCAGGAACCGGATCCCGGCTTATTCGAGAACTGACCTGAGAGCCGCGATGGATGAACCATGGGCAGAGAGCACTCAAGGCGTGGTTTTGAGCCGACCCCTGATCAGGAGCCGGCATGGCGTCCGGCGGCAATGCCGTCGGCCCCCAAGAGCCCCATGAGTTCGGCCAGCCGGTTCCGGGCCCGGTTCACCCGGCTCTTGAGTGTCCCGACCTTCACGCCGAGCGCCTCGGCCGCCTCCTCGTAGGCCATGCCCTCGGCGGTGACGAGCAGGATGGCCTCGCGCTGCTCCCGCGGCAGCTTGGCGAGCGCGGCTTCAAGATCCTGGACGACGATACGGTCCTCCTGGTCCGGGATCGTGACGAGTGTCGCCGCATGGGCACCGTCCGCATCCTCCACCTCGCGCTGGATCTTGCGGTGGCTGGAGAAGAACAGGTTGCGCAGGATGGTGAAGAGCCAGGCCTGCAGGTTCGTGCCGGCTTCGAACTTCTCCTGCTTGCTGATGGCCTTCAGAACCGTCTCCTGCACGAGGTCCTCGGCCTGGTGGACGTCACGGGTGAGGGAGATCGCGAAGGCCTGCAGCGGCTTCAGGCTGGCCATGATGCCGTCGACGAAGGCCTGGTCCACGGGCTCTGTATGGGCACGGATGACTTGGGCGACGCGGTCGGCGAGCTGGGCGAGGCGCCGCGGCATTTTGATCTCCACGGGATCGCCGTAGAGAACCCGCAGCTGGGTGCCGAGATGGGCTTGGACGGCGGCATCGAGCATGGGATTGGTGTATGGGGGCGAGGTAGCGGAAACGGTGCTTGTCATGCCCCGACAGATGTCGCGGGCGGGATCGTTTTCAACCGCCCGTACCGACAGGCTGCGGGAGTGCATCCGCCGTGGCGCAGGAGCGCCGAGCTGCCAGAGCTGGAGCCAGCCACAGTGGAACATACCTCGCGAGGTTGCGGTTACCTAACGGCCAAGCCTGCTCCGTCAGTACGCCTCAGAGTTCGACATCCATCATGCCCGCCGCACTCCCTCCGTCCCAGGATCCCCAGAAGCGTCCCGCTCCGTCCATGACATCCACCCTGGTGGCTGCCGCGGCCGGCATGGTCCTGGTCCGGCTTGTGGCTGGGGGCAGCAGGGCGACCACGAGGATCCCAGCCCAGGATCCAGGTCGTACCGAGCACACTGGCCGAGAGGCCGGAGCGCAGGACGCCAGCCAGCATGCCCCAGCAGCCGCAGCCTCGGAGCCGGGCAGGGGAAGAGAGGCCGCCACCCCTACCCAGATCCCAGCCAAGGGGTGGAAGGACATCCTGTGGCGCACCTACGAGGAGTTCGGCCAGGATCGTCTGATGTCGGTTGCCGCCGGCGTGACCTACTACGCCCTGCTGGCCTTGTTCCCGGCCTTGGCGGCCCTGGTCTCCGTCTACGGCCTGTTTGCCGACCCGGCCACGATCCAGGACCACCTCGGAGCCCTCTCCGGCGTCCTGCCAAGCGGTGCCCTCGACATCATCCGGGAGCAGGTGGTTCGCATCGCGTCGGCAGGCGAGGGCACCCTCGGCCTCAGCTTCATCATCGGCCTCGGGGTGTCGCTGTGGAGTGCCAACGCCGGCATGAAGGCGATCTTCGACGCGCTCAACATCGTCTACGACGAGGAGGAGAAGCGAAGCTTCGTGAAGCTGAACCTCGAGTCGCTCACCTTCACGCTGGCGGCTGTCGGGTTCATTCTCCTCGCCCTGGCCGGTATCGTGGTCCTGCCGATTGTCCTCGACTTCGTTGGTCTCGGCAGCGGGCTCGAACGGCTGCTCGCCCTGGCGCGCTGGCCGGTCCTCCTCGCTGTGGTGATCCTCGGGCTGGCGGTGCTGTACCGCTATGGCCCAAGCCGCGACAAGGCCGAATGGAAGTGGGTCACGCCTGGCGGCATCGTGGCGGCGGTGCTTTGGCTCGTGGTGTCGATGCTGTTCTCCTGGTACGTGGCGAACTTCGGCAGCTACAACGAGACCTATGGCTCGCTCGGGGCCGTGATCGGCTTCATGACCTGGATCTGGATCTCGAGCGTGGTCGTGCTGCTCGGGGCTGAGCTCAACGCCGAGATGGAGCACCAGACGGCGAAGGACACCACCCGAGGGCCCGAGAAGCCCATGGGCGCCCGCGGCGCCACCATGGCCGATACGTTGGGGCCGGCGAAGGCCTAGAACCTGGGCCAGTTCCTCAACCGCATTCCAGGCCACGAGTGCAGGACGCTGTGGTTCGCGCACCTTTCCTTGCGGAGGATTCCGGCTGCAGTACCATCACACGATCAGCCGGAGATGCTCATGCCTGAGCTGCTGTTTGATCTGTCCAATCCAGAGTCCTGGCGCCTGCTGAAGCAGGCGAGAAAACGCGGCTATCTCACCAGGGACGAGTTTGACCAGATGTTTGGGTCAGAGCTGCCGCCTGATCGCCTAGCGGTGCTCAAGCGCGAGCTCTGGAAGCTGCACATCAGCATCCTCGTGGTGGGAGATAAGCGCTGAAATCAAATGGGAGGAGGTGAGGGGAGGGGCTTCGTGCCCTCCAACCAAGCATGGGTTGCGGCCTCGCGGGCGGTCTGCTCGTCCTCGAAGTCACCATCAGTGGGCTTTTCGAAGCCGCAGACGTGGCACTGAACAGCGGCGGCGAAGCACCCGTCATTCGTGGCGAAGCTCAGGACAGAGGCTGCATCGCAGGAACACTGTGGACAGAACCTCTGGCCCATGTGGCTCTTCCTCTCCTGAGCGAGTGCGGCTGCTTCATGAGAGGCTGACGCATATGATGCCGCGTTGAGGGAATGATCAGGGCTGGGGCTTGAACTCGCCACATTAGGCCTCCACTTACCATCTACGTGGATGGCAACAGGATGGTAGAGATGGTTAATAACGTGCATGAACTTCGGCCCAAGGCCAGTGATAGTGAGAAGATCACGATCAACCTGGGCTATGTCGACCTTGGCCATATCGATCTCCTCGTCCAGGAGGGTTTCTACTCCAACCGGACCGACTTCATTCGGACCGCCATTCGCAACCAGCTCGATCGGCACAACGACGCCGTCAAGAAGTCGGTCGACCGCCACCAACTCGACCTGGGCCTGCGCCACTACAGCCGCCAGGACCTGGAGGCTGTGCAAGCGGCTGGCGGAGTGCTGCACATCCAGGTTCTGGGTCTTGCCAGTATCGCTGGTGATGTCACGCCCGAACTTGCCCAGCAGACGATCGCCTCCCTTCACGTCCTCGGCGCCTTGCATGCCAGTCCGGCCGTGAAAGAGGCACTCAAGGACCGCATGCGCTGACTACCGGGTAGCACCCGTCCCACCGTCTCTCGAGCCTGCCCAACCCTTCCCGACCGGAAGGGGCAGGTCCCGCTTTGCCCCGCTTCACCTCACAACAGGACCGAACCCATGAACGCACAACCGAACATCGACATGCTCGAGGCCACCCGCCTGACCCGCGAAGGCCGGCTCGCAGAAGCCATGGCACTTCTTCAGGGAAGGCTTGCAGGTGCCCATCCCGCAACGACGTCAAGCAGCGCCAGGGGAGATGAAGACAAACCCGCAGCAGCGCATTTCTCTCGCGTCATCGATATGGTGCCGCCATCTTCCGCAGAAGGGGCGTGGACCCCGCCAAAGTTCGACTTCCCACACCGTGCCTCTCATCCTCTTGGTGGTCTCGCCGGAGCGTCGGGTCAGCCTCAGGTGCCGGAAGCGCTCCGAGGCTTCCTCGACCGCATGGGCCAACCCGGCTCCGCGCTTGGGTTAGATGGATTTGTTGGACCTGGTTCAGCCCGTGCTCTGGCCCCGCTGCCGGAGGGCGCCCGCTTCGAAGAGCGGATGTTCGCTAATGAAGCGGGAAGCAGGACGTACAAGCTTTACATCCCGAGCGGCTACACGGGTCAGCCTGTGCCGCTCGTGGTGATGCTGCACGGCTGCACCCAATCGCCGGATGATTTTGCCGCCGGCACGCAGATGAACGAGTTGGCTGAGGAGCAGACGTTTCTGGTGGCCTACCCGGCACAGGCCCAGTCCGCCAACGTGTCCAAGTGCTGGAACTGGTTCAACGCGGCCGATCAGCAGCGGGATCGCGGTGAGCCGTCGCTGATCGCCGGTATCACGCGTCAGATTATGCGTGACTATTCTGTTGAACCCGGACGCGTCTATGTCGCCGGGCTCTCCGCCGGCGGGGCAGCAGCCGCAATCATGGGCTCGGCTTATCCAGATCTCTATGCGGCCGTGGGCGTCCACTCCGGGCTGGCGTGTGGGGCCGCGCGTGACATGCCGTCGGCGTTTGCTGCCATGCGGCAGGGCGGGGCACCTCATCACATTGGGGCCAAGCAGCCCGTGCCGACCATCGTGTTCCATGGCGATCGCGACACGACCGTGAACCCCGTGAACGGGGAGCAAGTCATTGCTCAGTCGCGGGCGGGTTCGGATCTCCAGACAACGGTCAGCCGCGGGCAGGCTCCCAGCGGGATCCGCTATACCCGCACGGTTGCGTGTGATGACAGCGGCCATCCGATGCTCGAGCATTGGGTTCTGCACGGCGCAGGGCATGCCTGGTCCGGCGGAAGTTCGAGTGGGTCCTACACCGAACCCAAGGGACCGGATGCCAGCCGCGAGATGATGCGCTTCTTCCTGGAGCACCCGAAACCGTCCGCGGCATCTCCCGTGTAAGCACAAAGAGCCCGCCAGACCACGACGAGGACTGGCGGGCTCCGAATCCAGATCTCCCATACAGGGAGGTCTGGACTGCGCCCGGCGAGGCTAGTTCTCGTCTCACAGGCACGGCGTTCCAGAGTTTACTACGGCGGAACGTCAACTTCTGGCAGGGGCTGGCCCAAGCCGGATATCGAAGGGGCCTTGACCCAATGTCCCGCTGCGACATCTCAGCCGGTCTTGTCGGGGCGGGGCGTTGGACGACTACTTCGTGATACAGCCGATCAGCGGCCTCTGGGTCGTGGTCAGCAGCGAGATCATTCTCGCCCGCTGCCCCGCCTTGCCCGAAGCCATCCGGGCGGGCGTCAAACTCGCTTCCCGAACCGCCAGTCACGGCAGGAGAGTTCAGGTGCTGGTGGATGAACCTGTGAGGGGCCGCACCGTCATCTGGGACTCAACGCGCGATGGCTTCAGCAGTATCTGAAGCCCCTTGCTGCCGCTCTGGCGGCAGCTCTCCGGCTGATTGCGTGCGGGAGCCGCGGACTTTAAGGACCAGGATGACCATACTCAGCACCAAGCCAAGGGCGCTGAAGACCAGCACGGGTAGGCTACCGAGGGCGAATCCGTAAACCGTCCAGAGCAGCAGCCCGAAGGTGCGCACCGCGAACATGCGCAGGGAAATGGCCGCGACGTCGCCGGTCCGGCAGCATTTCACGACCTGCGGGATGAGGCTGTAGAGGCCGATGCAGCCGGCGGCAGATCCAATCAGGGTGGCGAGGGATACCTCCATGGCTCAGCGTGCTCCCGCTCCCCTGAGGCTCCGCAGCTTCAGCACCAGGATGAGGCCTGCGAAGACGACATTGACGGCATTGAACAGGATGACAGGCGTGCTTTCGATCATCAGCCCGTGCACGATCCAGAGGCCGTAAGCGATCAGCGATGCCACGTACATGCGCTTGGAGATTGCCTCGGTGTCGCCCTCGCGCCAAGCCTTGAGCACCTGCGGCACGAAGCTGAGGCTGGTGCATAGCCCCGCCGCCAAGCCTAGCGCCGTCAGCCACCATGTCTGCATGTTCCGCTCCCCGTCCGGTGAACGTCATCAACCGATCCGAGGGGCACGGGTTCCAGGAAAGGCGGCCTTACAGACAAGGAGCCCGTTCCAACCGCTGAACAGGGCCCAGGCCGCGGAAGCCCGTCAAGGAGACCTGCCCGAACGCAGGTTGCCTCCGCAGTGACTCAATCGCACATCCTCATCAATGTTCCTCCGCAGATCATCAGGTGGTCGGTACGGAGCTTCGAGTGAGATCGATGAGAGCTTCTTACGGGTGATCTTCATCTACGGCGTGGCCCTCGTCCTTGGTGTGGGCGAGGCCTGCATGCTGCCGATTTGGCGCACGTTCCCTAAGGCGGCGGCAGAGTACCCGCCCGGCAACCCCGCCTCTCAGGCAGCGACGCTCGCACCGACAGTCCGGGCAGGACCGCATCAGCCATCACCCGTGCGGTTCGGCTTCAGGGCGTTTCCGCTTTGAAACGCGACCTACTTGGGCCTGTCGTTGTCGTACACGTTGGTGCGGCCCGTGGTCGTCCCGGAGGTGGGTGAGCTGCCGGTCGTGCCGACAGGTGTCGTCCGTGACCGCCCGCGCATGAAGTACCAAACGAGGCCGGCAATGATCGCCAAGCCGATGATGATCCAGAGCCAGGAGGCACCGCCGTCGTCCGTCGCTGCCGGAGCGGCGGGCGAGCCGGGCGGCGTAGCCTGAGCGAGAGCCGCGTTCACCGCAGCGAGACTGGTGATCGTGAAGACCTGGAGCATATTGAGCATCATGTTCCTCTTTCGGCCAAAAGGGCTCTGGATCAACGTTGACCGGACGCCCACGTTCCTCTCACGGCCAAGGCTGGAGCAGCCCAGCCTTTGGACTTCTCGTCCCCTCTGCCACGCTCCTGCGGCCGTGGGGTGATCCCAACATTCAAGACCAGCGGGAGGAGACTTCCTGTTCCGTCGGCAGGCGACCGCCCGGTGTGAACTGATCGACCGCATCGGGCAGTTCTTCGGAGAGTTCGGACAGAAGCTGCTGGCGCGGCAGCCCAGTCTGTTGCTCCAGCTCGTCGAGCGTGTCCGGCCCGAGCGCCTGCGAGAGCTCGTCCGGTGCGAGCCGTCGGTTCTGGCCCGTGCCGACCCAGGAGTCGACATGGTCGCCATAGCCGTTCTGGCGGAACTGATCGAGCAGACCACCCAGACCACCCCCGCCGAGACCACCGCCTCCACCGAGCAATCCACCCAGCAAGCCGCCTAGTCCGCCCGGGAGGGCACCGCCCAAACCACCAGGCATTCCTCCGCCCTGTCCGCCGAGCATCCCGCCAAGGCCACCCTGGCCACCCAAGATGTCCCCGAGCCCACCACCACCTTGTGAGCCGGAACGGTAGTGCTGGAAGGCCTTGGCTGCCAGCAGCATCATCAATGCCTTGACGATCGGCGAGGTTGCTCCGCCGCGCCCCTGCATCGAGGCACCTCCGGCTCCCATCATGTTGCCCAGGATTGAATCCAGCAGTCCCATCGCAATCTCCTGTTTCGTAGCGTCTCACGGCATAACGTGATGCTCCGGGCCAACAGCCTGGAGCGAGGGAAGAAGCCCGGCCAGGACCGGGCTTCCTCAGGATCGTTAGCGATTTCGATCAATCGGATTACCCGTGGTGCCCGTGCGGGAAACAGTGGTGCCGCGTTCATCCTCCACATCGACTTCGGTCTTGCGGACAGTGTCGGAGATCGTCTCGGTGCGCTGCTCGGCTTCCTTGCGGACCACCACTTCCTCGACGACGCGGGCTTCCTTCGAAACCACCGCCTCCTCGGCCCGTTCCTCGACCTCGATGGTGCGCTCCTGGAAGGGATCGCCAGCGATGGCGCCAGCCTGCGTTGCCCCCGAGGCTGGGCGGCGCTCCACGTTGACGCGCTCTTCGCGCAGAGTGACCTGCTCCTGCACGGGCCGTTCAATCACCCGCGAGTGCAGACGCACGCGCCCGCGGTTCACCTCGCGCTTGCCGACGTGCAACTCTTCCTCGGCGACTGGGATCACCTCATCGGTGTCGCGCGCCGTGGACGACGCACGGTCCGTCAGCCCGGTCGCGCCTGTCGCGGTGGTGCTCGCCGTCGTGGCGCCGGCGCCCGTCCAGCCCTCGGAGCGCCAGGTGTTCTCGCGCTCGTCGAAGTCCACCGTGCCCTCGTCATCGAGGATATCGACAATCCGGTCCACCTCCGTGTCGGAGGCACGCACCGTCACCAGGGCGCCGCCGCGGCGGACGCCCTCGGCATAGGCATGGGCGTCATTCTCGTCCACGCCGGCGTCAACAAGCGCACCTGTCAGTCCGCCAATGGCCGCGCCGGCCCCGGCACCAACGAGAGTGGACACCAACCATCCCGCCGCCACCACGGGGCCGAGCACCGGAATGGCCAGCATGCCGAGACCGGCAAGCAGGCCGGCGCCGCCGCCGGCGAGCGTGCCCACGGTAGCACCCGTGCCGGCGCCGTCGCTGACATCGTCATCATGATGGTTCGTACCATCGAAGGTGCGGCTGGCATGCGACGAGTAGCGGTCACCCTCGTTGTTGGCGATCAGGCTGATGTTGCCGTGAGAAACGCCGGCAGCCTCCAGGCGGCGGACGGCTTCGGAGGCATCTTCGTACCTGTCGAAGAATGCCGTGATGGTTTTGGTCGTCATGTTCGTTCCACTTTCTCGGATGGGGTGCAGCTGTACGCTGGCACCCTGATTGTTGGCTGGAATGGGTGATGAAGATCGGACTTACTGGGTCTGGACGGTGCCCTTGTAGTCGATGCCCACGCTGACGGACTTGCCGTCGCGCTGGGCCTTGCCGCGCCAGATGCCCTGATCGTCCTTGCGCAGCTCGGTGACGTTGCTGAAGCCCTTTGCCTCAAGGCGGGAGCGCGCCTGTGCTTCCGTGAAGCTGTTCGCACCGGGCTCGACCGCACCGGTGGTCTGCGGGCTGTCGGCCGGCTTGTGGGTGACCGCAGGATTGGACGAGCCAGTGTTGTTCGTCGGCTGGGTCGCCGAGGTCTGGGCCATCGCCGCCGTGGTCAGGGCCGATAGGACGGCCAGAGTTGCAAAGCCGAGGCGTCTCAAGGTGCTTCTCCTCTGTGTCAAACATGTAGGGGCTCAATGTGCGACTAGCGTGACGGTTCCGACTGCCAGGCTTGTGGGCAGGAGGCTATTCCTGCGGAGGAGGCGGCACGGCTGTTCCCGAACGATGCCGCTGATCCCTCTTCAGAGCCGGGAACTCCCCTTCCCACCGCCCGTTGGTTGTCGCTGAGCGTGAGAGGATCGATGGCCGACCCAAACCCGAACGTGCCCCTGGATGAGCAGGTGCCTGTCCTTGATGATGTCCTGAGGAGTGGTTCCCGAACCGTGGCGGAGGAGATCATCCCGCTCGTCGAGGAGACTGCAACGATCGACAAGCGGCAGGTCGTAATCGGGCATGTGCGGGTGCGGACGGTCACCGGCACAGTCGAGGAGTTGGCTCACGCGTCCGTGCAGCGGGAGGACGTCGAAGTCACTCGTGTGCCCATCGACAGGGTGGTCGAGACCGCGCCCGAGATCCGGACCGCCGGCGATGTCACAATCGTGCCGGTGCTCGAGGAAGTCCTCGTCGTCACGAAGCAGCTCGTGCTCAAGGAGGAACTGCACATCCGGCGCCGCATCGAAACCGAAGCCGTCGAGGTGCCGGTCACCCTACGCAAGCAGCGCGCCATCGTCGAGCGTGAGCCTTCGGATGGCACGACCATCAATGAAGGAGGGACAGAACCGGAAACTGACACCCCCATCCCGCGTTAATCAACCGTAGCAGTTCGCAAGCGTGAGGGTAGGCGTATGCGTCGGTTCCTGCGGGACAATGGGTTGTCGGTCACGTTATTTGCCCTGTTTCTGATCTCCCTTATTGGCCAGGCACTGACCGGCTGGAGAGCCCATGCCGAGGAACTGCGCCTGCACGAGCTGCCCGCGATCGGTTTCGGCAGCTATCTCAGAAGTGGCCACTTCATCTCGGCGACGTTCGAGAACTGGGAAAGCGAATTCCTCCAGATGGCGATGTACGTGCTGCTGACGGTGTTCCTGTTCCAGAAGGGCGCCTCGGAGTCCAAGAAGCCCGACGAGAGCAATCCCGAGGATTAACCGCCGTCCGCCAGACGCCGCGACCCGGATGCTCCTTGGCCTGTGCACCGCGGCGGCCTGCTGCTGAAGCTCTACTCGCACTCGCTGAGCATCGCCCTGGTGGGGCTGTTCATTCTGTCCTTCTGGCTCCACCTGGCGGGGAGCACACGCCGGATGAACGAGGAGGCCCTTCAGCATCATCAGCCGGTGCAGACCATGATCGACACTCTCGCCGAGCCGGAGTTCTGGTATGAGAGCTTCCAGAACTGGCAGAGCGAGTTCCTGTCGATCGGCGTGCTGCTGGTTCTCGGCATCTACCTGCGCGAGCGGGGCTCGCCCGAGTCAAAACCCGTGGCCGCCCCGCACGGGGCGACCGGGCATTGATCAGAGGCAGCATCACTCACGGCGAATCGGGTCGGCCGAACGTGCGCAGAGGGTGCAAGTCCGCCCCTACAGTCCCTCAATCGTTGTCGTTTGGAATGTTCAGCACGTGGCCGCAGGCCTTGCAGTGGACCGCGTCCAGCTCGTGACGCTGTAATCCACACTGCGGGCCCGGGTAGAGCACCTTGCCGCCGGGGCGGAACACGGCTTGCGCCAAGCGCAGGAACAGGCTGATGCCCACGAGCATCATGGCAATTGACAGCAACTCGCCGCTGGTGCTGCCCATCAGCGTGACATCGCCGAAGCCGGTGGTGGAGAGCGCCGCCACCGTGAAGTAGAGCGCGTCGATGAAGTCCTCGATCTTCGGATTGACGCCACGCTGGCTGACGTAGACCACCGAGGCAATCAGGAACACGAAGACGCACAAGTCCAGGGCGGCGTGGATCACCTCCAGGTTGCGCCGCACCAGCGGGAAGCGCCGCTTGAGCTGGCCGAGCACGTTATAGGACCGGATCAGCCGGACGGTGCGCAGGACACGCAGGAAGCCGAGATTGCCACCGAGCGCCGACACGAACAGGGAGGCAATGACCACGAGGTCGACCAGCGCCGCACCGTTGTCGAGGTAGGCCATGGGGTGGCGGTGGGCGAGCATGCGGCCCAGGAACTCCAACGCGAGCAGCACCCCAAGCAGCAGGTCGATCACGCGAAGCCAAGTTGCATCGGCAACGAAGCTGGTGGCGACGAAGTAGCTGACGGCCATGATATCGATGGCCAGCAGGCCTGCCTGGAAGGCGACCGCGGCCGGGCGATGGCCGTAGAACAGCCGCCGCAGCCGGAGCCGAAACCGGCCCAGGGTACTTGATCGCGGGCGCACCGGTTCTACTGCCCGGCTGCGCGAACTGGCGGGCGCCCGACAGGGCCTGGCCTCACACTGACACCAGGAACGCTGAATCCCGTAGCGGCAAGCGCTCGTTTCGGCATGGTCATCTACAAACTCTCCCTACAGCCGTCCCCTTGACGGGCAGCATAGAGGCGCCGGACTTGCAGGGAACAGCGAGTGCCAGACGCCACGCCGTCTGGAAGCAGCCTGGATGTTCCCGCGCGTTCCGCGTTCCCTTTGACACGCTCAAGACAGGGTCCACCTTACGCTTACGGCCAACCTCGTTCCTGCCATCTAGTCCTCCGACTGCCTCGGAAAGAACCGCTGCCGAAGGGACCGCCATTTCTTGATCCCCCAGAGCGTAAACCGGCCGACCGGCTCCCGCAGGAACGCTACGTCATAGGCGATCAGCAGGAGCCCGAGCGGCAGCATCCAGATGCCCAGGAAGGGCAGGATCGAGAAGATGCCGCCCAGCACGAGGAGCACCCCGGCCGGAATGCGGATCCAGCGGGCGTCCGGATGCCGAAGCCTTCGAAGCACACGCGCCACCTTGCCGGGCACTTCATGTTCCAGCTGCCTGAATGCCCGTCGCAGGACAGCCTTGCCGTTACCGCTTGCCATGCTGTCACAAGTGGGGTGCTTCTGGGGCCTCAGCGGGTGCTTCGGCTAATGTGGCGCTCCACCCCTGAGACATCGGCCTCTCCACCCCCGCCGCGATGGCGTCGCTGTACTGGCGCCCTGCCTCGATCAGCCCGGTGTGCCTGGCACGGGTGATCCGTACCAGGTCCGCATGCGGGATCGTGTGCTGCATGTGTTCAGCTGCCTGAGGCAGGAGCGACAGGAACATGAAAGACCTCATTGCTCGATGTGAGAAGCAGGTCCTAAACCTGAGCCAGCTTGGTTCTGTTCCGGCGGACTGAGCGTTTCCGGTCGCAGTACCGCAAAACCAGAAATGCAACAGGCCCGTGCAGGAACACAGGAAAATGCCTGCAGACCACTCGGCACGCATGTCAGACAAGACCTTCGGTGAGGACAACCCTGATCCGCTCCTGGTTTTAGCAACCATCAGCGATCACCTTCGTTGATGCCCGGCACTGTTATGGTGCGCTGCACAACGAGGCTCTATGAAGTTTGCCCCAGACGACTATCTCGCTGTCTTCCCCCTGCACCATGAGGTTGAGATCCATGCTCCAGTCCGTCGGCCCTCCCCGCGCAGGGCTGCCGCGAAGAAGAGGCGGATCTCTCTGGCCCTGCAAGGCGGCGGATCGTTTGGAGCCTTCACCTGGGGCGTGCTCGACCGCCTGCTCGAGGACGGGACCGTTACCTTCGATTCGGTGAGTGGCGCCAGCGCCGGTGCCGTGAACGCCACTCTGCTCGCCTCCGGACTAGCGCAGGGCGGGCCAAGCGCCGCGAGAGCAGGTCTCGAACGCTTCTGGAGACGTGCCAGTGAGGCGGCACCCAGAGCCCACTCTGGGCTCGCTGTTGAGGTCGCTGTCCGCCATCTCTCGCCATATCAGTTCAACCCGTTCAATCTGCATCCGCTGAAGACACTGTTGGCAGAGGAGATCAACTTTGAAACCCTGCGGGAGCAATCAAAGCTTAAGCTGCTGATCGCAACGACGCGGGTGCGGGATGGGCGACTGCGGATCTTCCGCGAAAAGGCTGTCACCCTCGACGTCATCCTCGCCTCGACCTGCCTGCCAGTCCTGCACCATGCGGTGTCCATTGATGGTGAGGCGTACTGGGACGGCGGATACTCGGCCAATCCACCCTTGCTCCCGTTGGTGTCTGCTTCCCGCGCCTCCGATGCACTCGTGGTGCAGATCATGCCCTCGATCGGGGCGGAGATGCCAACCTCTGCGTCGGAGATCCGAAAGCGCATCGAACAGATCACGTTCGCCAGCTCGCTGGCGCGGGACATGGACGCGCTGGCTGCCATGAAGCAACTTGCCGGCCCTCACGAGCAGGGCTCTCGCCTGGCCCGCAAGCTGCAAAAGCTGCGGCTCCATCACATTGCGGCGGAGGCGGAGTATCCGACCCTCTGCGAGGCCAGTGCGCTCAACCTGGACTGGAATTTCCTGCTAGCGCTCCGGGATGCCGGCCGCCGAGCAGCGGAGCGATGGCTCAGTCAGGAATAGGGGCAAACGGGGCGCTGGATCCTCCCTCCCCTGGCGGATTGCAAGTCAGGAACAAAGTCCGGGCCCGGCCATTGAGCTCCCACAAACGGAGGAAAGAGATGGCAGGCAAGGCAAGCTTCACACCCGAGGAATGGGCCCGCGTCGTGGCCAGCCCGATGGTGGCCGGCATGGCGATCACCGCCGCCGACCCGAGCGGCCTCTGGGGCTTGTTGAAGGAGGCTATGTCGGGTGGTTGGGCCCTGCTGGAGGCTAAACAGGGCAGCCAGCAGAACGCGCTCGTCAAGGCGGTGGCCGACGACATTACCACCCCGGAGACACGAACCGCCGCCCGCGACCGGATGCAGGCCCAGTTCAAAGGCGCGCAACTCGGTGAACTGAAGAGCAGGGCCATCGAGGAGTTGCGCGCCGTGTCGACGCTCGTGGAGACCAAGGCCCCTGAAGACGCGGCGGGGTTCAAGGCCTGGCTCAACGAGGTCGCCCGCAAGGCGGCCGAGGCCGGCAATGAGGGTGGCTTCCTAGGCTTCGGCGGGGTGGCGGTCAGCGATGCCGAGAAGGCAACTCTGGCCGAGATCGCAGCTGCCCTCGGCACCTCTGGAGCCGCTCCGGCTGTACCTCCCTCAGCCTGACCAATCGCTGCCCGGTCGACAGGGCTCAGCGGTCCTCCTGCTGGGAGGTGCTGGTGTTTGTCGGGAGATGCCGCGTCACAAGCCACATGACCGAGACGATCAGGACAGCGAAGATGATCCCGGCGGTGGCGATCTGATACATGCCGGCCCCGGCGGCCATGCCGATGGAGCTCGTCATCCAAAGGCTCGCCGCGGTGGTGAGGCCGTAAACACTGCCTCTGGCCACGAAGATCACTCCGGCACACAGGAACCCGATGGCCTGAGCCAGCCCCTGAATGGCCCGGGTAGGGTCCGGGTCGCCCTGTCCCCGGGCCGACACCTCCTCGTAGAGCTCCAGGGCAATTAGCATCGTCATGGCCGAACTGAGCGCCACCAGCATGTGGGTCCGCACGCCAGCCGAGATGCCGCGCACCTCGCGGTCGAGGCCGAGCAACAGCCCGAAGGCAGACGCCAGGCCAAAGCGCCACAGCATCTCGTTGAACGGAATAACCGAGGTTCCCAGGACCTGCTCCACGCCTTGTTTCCCTTTGCATTGCTGATTGTCAGAACTTGCATTGCTGATTGTCAGAACACAAACTTGGCTGTTGTCAGGGATGTTCCTGCCTAAGTTTCGGAACCATGCGGTGAAGATCTCCGCGGTGCGTGGACGTTAGGACCCCAGATACAGTTTTGGCCGAGAGCGCGATGGAGGAGATGTCAATGATCCAGCAGGGGGCAGACCCCTCCTTTGAGGCCGCGACACGAGCCTATCTCGCCTCGATGGCCCACTACTGCACCCTCGACGGGCCGGGTCTTAAGCTCAAGCAGGTGAAGATGCGCGAGAGTCCCTTCGCCTTTCTGCGGGGGACCTTTTACCGCTGGTCCCATCACTTCGCGGCGGTGCCTGACGCAGTCCGATCCGCACCGCCCTTGCTGATCGTCGGCGACATCCATCTGGAAAACTTCGGCACCTGGCGAGACCGCGAGGGGCGGTTGGTCTGGGGTATCAACGACTTCGACGAGGCGGCTGAACTGCCGGTCACCAGCGACCTCGTGCGGCTCGCCACGAGCGCCGTGCTCGAAGTCCGGCGGGAGGCATTCCAGCTCACAGCTTTTGAGGCGGCGGACACGATCCTGGAAGGTTACTGGGCGCATCTGAAGTTTGGCCCCGACCCGTTCATCCTGGAGGACCGGCACGCTTGGCTGCGCGACCTCGCCGCCGCCACCGGGAACAGCGCCCAGAGATACTGGCGCAAACTCTTGAAGCAGCAGGAAGTCAATGAGCATGCCGTCCCGGAGGAGGCACGTGAGCTTCTGCGGTCGCATCTCCCGGCGGGAGCCACCTCGGTCCGGTTCTTCCGCCGACTGGCCGGTCTCGGGAGCCTGGGCCGCCCCCGCTTCATGGCCGTGGCGGAGTGGTGCGGCGGCCTTGTGGCCCGCGAGGCCAAAGCCGCGATCCCATCGGCCGTGCATGTCGCCGTATCCGAGGTCGACGCTCCAATCGGCCCGTCCCGCCGAGCGGTGGAGCAGGCCTGTCGGGCACCGGATCCGGCCCTGCACATCGGCGAGCGCTGGGTGGTCCGGCGGCTTTCGCCTGAGGCGCGTAAGGTCGAGATCGATGAGGTCGAGCATGCCCCTGACCAGAAGCATCTTCTGCATGCGATGGGACGGGAATTGGCCAACGTTCACCTGGGC
Source organism: Microvirga sp. HBU67558 (assembly GCF_018069605.1). Lineage (NCBI taxonomy): Bacteria > Pseudomonadati > Pseudomonadota > Alphaproteobacteria > Hyphomicrobiales > Methylobacteriaceae > Microvirga > Microvirga sp. HBU67558. Next base: position 25,803 of record NZ_JAGPUP010000510.1, read on the forward strand.
TCCGCGGGTGGAGCCGCGCCGATCCGCTCCTGTCTTGAGCGGCTGCCCGACGATTGGCTGCGGACAGCATCATGTCTGGCCGCGGCGCGTGTCCAGCAGGACTACGAAACGTTTCTGCGCGGCTCGTGATGTGCGGCGCGCGGCTTCCGATGCTGTCCGGTCAAGGTGGATCTCGCGTGAGGGTCAGGCGTTCAGCTTTCCTCACGGAGGACTCGATGGCCCAATTTCCGCTCACCAAGACACTGACGAACATCACCGTCACCCGCCATGACGGCGAGTACCAGCTTCAGATCGAGGATGAAACGGGCGATGTCGCTGTTTACCACACCGGATCCGGGCAGATCCTTCAGCTTGCCGACGATCTCGACGATCTGCTCGCGGAGGAGGAAGGGGAGCAGGCCGAGAGCTAACCGTGCGGGCCGCTCCATGCTCCTTCGAGCGGAACACCGGACCTGGGTCGCACGAGCCTGCTCGACTCAGATGACCTTCGCTCCAACTGCCTGAGCCTTCTGGATCAGGCTTTGCACGCAACGATGCCGTGCGGAATGCCGGACGGCCGCCGCCACGCACGGGCATCCGTGGTCTTCCAGAAAGGTCGCCAGGAAAGTGAGTTCTTCGGCCAGGCAAGCCTCTTCCGATGCCGCTTGTTCCAGAGCGGCAGCGTGGTTGCGGGGTGTCAGGTGCGATCCGCATCCGTCGGGCATCGGCAGGCTCTGGTTGTGAGGGCTGAGTGGTCCACAGGTGGGATGAGCCTAAACCGATTACAATCGGTCGCTCACCATCAGGTCTTTGATCCGGCGGCGGCGAGCCGGTGTTGTCAGTCGCCATCGGGCCTCGTCTTGGAGGGCCTGGACGTCAGGTCCGGCGTTTCCGGCCTCTCACAGGCACTTCGGAGCTGGTCAGCGAGGCTGGCAGGATCGCCTTGGCGGCATTGGTGATCACACCGGCGGTCGCACTGGCGGCTTCCCGCACCAGCTCTCGTGCGGCCGAGCCCGCCTCCGCACCCGCTCCGAGAGCCGCTCCGCCGGCGTCGCCGACCTGCCGCATGCTTGGACGCTCCTTCACCAGGGCTGCGGCGGCCGCTCCGGCTGCGGCGATCAGTACATCGGCCAGGATCTCCCGCGTCTGCGGGTCGGCCAGCAGAGGATCGAGCCACCCGGACTTGCGCAGGCCCTTCGGCACCTTCACGCCGGCAATCCTCTTGGGGACCTTGGTTTTGCTTTTCGCCATGGGCAGTTCTTTCATCGGCTGCTCAACGAGGGTCGCGCCATGAACGGCAAGCGTGCGACAGGACTGCGTTCGACCTGAGGGTGGACGTGTGACTGGAGATCCTATCCGCCGCCGATTTCCTCAATGACCACACCGGTGCCGCCGCAGATCGGGCAGTCCTTCTCTCCAAGCTTTCCGCTGCCCTGGCACTCCCGGCAGATGTTCTCGCCTGCTCCGGGCGTGCCAAGCTCGGCTTGGTCCCCTGGATTGAGCTTCGGCTTGTCGGGATGAACGGTGACGGGCTTTTCGATGGCCATAATCTTCCTCCCTAGCAAGTCTGGAGTAGAACGCGGCGGTCAGCACCCCGGTTGCCCTGGCGCGTTCGTCCAGGGCTGCTGCAGCTGATCTCCTCACTGGGAGCGATCGCTACAGCGAGGCCGAGCTTGGCAACGAATGTGTCACCCAGCACATCCAAGCCCAGCGTTCTACCGTACCGTAAGAAAGGTGCGATTGAGCGCCTCGCATGTTCTCGGCGGCAACGAAGGCCATCAAGTGATGGGGGTTACCATGGTCATGAGCAATTCCTCGGCATCCCCTTCAGGTAGGCTGACGGCCTCGGAGTGGGCGGCCATCACCAGCTCCCTTGCCTTCATCGTAATCTGGCTCGGAATCTCATTTGCCTGAGGCGGGCTGCTGCGGGAATCTGGCTGGCGATGCACCCCCGTTGCCGACACCGATGCAATGGAGGCACTGAAAGTACGAGAGGCGGCCATGACCCCAGTGATCCGCCCCGCCACACCCGCCGATGCCGAGGCGTGCGGGCGCATCATCTTCGAGGCCTTCAGCGGCATCGCGGACCAGCACGGCTTCCCATGGGATTTCCCGTCGGTAGAGGCGGGAGCGCAGCTTGCGACGACCTTCATTGAGGCTCCATCGATCTATGGCGTGGTGGCGGAGCTGGACGGGCGGGTGGTCGGCAGCAACTTCATGGCCGAAGGCGATCCGATCCGCGGCATCGGGCCGATCACCGTCGATCCATTCGTGCAGGGCAGCGGTGTCGGGCGGCGGCTGATGGAGGCCGCCCTGGCCCGGGCAGGCGACGCTCTGGGCGTGCGCCTCGTCCAGGATGCCTTCAACACCCGTTCGATGTCACTCTACGCCGCGCTCGGGTTTGATGTTCGAGAGCCGCTCCTGTTAATGCAGGGCACGCCCCGTAGCGGACCTGATCTGAGCTATGCCGTCCGGCCGATGATCGCCGCAGACGCGGACGCCTGCGGAGCGCTCTGCACCGCCGTCCATGGCGTCGAGCGCACCCACGAACTCCAGGAGGCACTGCAGCTGTTTGCCCCGTTCGTGGTCGAGCGGGAGGGCCGCATCACGGGCTATCTCTCGGCGGCGACGTTCTGGCTGATGAACCATGGCGTCGCCGAGACCGAGTTGGACATGCGGGCGCTCCTGGCCGGCGCGGGAGCCTTGAGCCCGGAGCCGCTCTCCCTGCTCCTGCCGACGCGGCAGACCAACCTGTTCCGCTGGTGCCTGCACCAAGGGATGAGGGCCATCAAGCCGATGACGCTCATGACGATGGGCCACTATCAGGAGCCAAGGAGCTGCTACTTCCCCTCTGTCCTCTACTAAGGCGTCATGACAAGGGTTTCTACTAAGGCGTCATGACAAGGGTTATGGAGAAGCCTTTGCAGCATCGGAACCTCCCCGCCGCATTTGGTGGCGGGGCCGTCATCGGCATCCTCGGCGGGCTGATCGGTCTCGGTGGCGCCGAGTTCCGGCTGCCGCGGCTCATCGGCCTGTTCCGCTTCGCTGCCCTCGAGGCCGCGATCCTGAACAAGGCGTCGAGCCTTGTGGTGGTCCTCGGCGCTGCCGTTCCGGGCCGGAACCGTGCCCTTCGGACTCATCGCAGCCCACTGGCCTGTCATCCTCAACCTCCTGGCCGGCAGCCTCCTGGGGGCTTGGGTAGGCGCCGGGTGGGCGACCCGCCTGAAATCCGAGACCTTTTACAAGGCAATCGCGGTGCTTCTGGTCGCCATCGCGGGGGTGTTGGTGTTCGGCCATAACGCGAGCGCTGGACAGCCCCTGCTGATCGGGGCGGCGCAACTCGTCTCCGGCATCGTTGCCGGGTTCGTGATCGGCATCGTCGCCTCCCTGCTCGGCGTGGCCGGAGGCGAACTCCTGATCCCGACCCTGGTGCTGCTGTTCGGGACCGACGTCAAGCTGGCCGGGAGCCTGTCTCTCGCCGTGAGCCTACCGACCATGCTCGTTGGGTTCACCCGCTACAGCCGTGACCGGAGCTTTGCGGTTCTCGGCCGCAACCATGCCTTCCTGCTCACCATGGCCGCAGGTTCGGTTACCGGCGCGCTCATCGGCGGCCTCCTGCTCGGCGTCGTTCCCGATGCCGTCCTGCTTCCAGCCCTGGCAGTCATCCTGCAGGGTTCAGCCGTGAAGGTCTGGCGGCACGGCTGACGTCATAAGGGGACGATCGGACCATTGCGGTCCGCTTTCTCACCGGTGCATGACCCATACCCTCACGCGAGGGTCACTGTCAGCCGCTGCGGTTGCTCAGGCGGCGAGCGCCCGGATGCGCTCCTCCACGGCCTCGAGCTGCCGGACATACGGCGCCCGCCGCTTGCGGTGGCGTTCCTCCAGCCTGCGGATCACGCTCTGCTTGAGCCACTCGTCGGCGGTGCTGTTCCTGACGATCGCCACCTCGGTCTCATGCACGAGGTCGATGTCGGCCAGGGTAGCGAGGATCGATTGCAACAAGGGCTGGATGTCGGACGGGTACACGCGGGGAGCGTTCCCCATGGCCGAACGAGAGAACTGTCCAGACGTGGTGGGCATAGGCTTCCTCCGATGCCAACCGGCTCTTGCCGTGTTCTCGCTGCTACGTGGGAGGAGCCGCGATGAGCCGCAACCTGCTCCAAAAGAGGTAGTGTTGGAGCTGGTGGCTTGAAGCCTGTCAGGCGGCGCGGGGTGGCGCCGCCTCGGCGGGCATGCCGTCCTGGATCGCACCCCGGAGCTGCTCACGCAACTCAGGCGTGTCCTGGTGCCCATGCACCGCCACCGCATGCTGCACGGCTGCGTCGAGCAGTTCGGCTTTGGTATCGGCGATGATGGTGATCGAGCAGTTCATCTCGCTCGCAAAGGCACGGCAGTCGATGAACTCGCGTTCCATGGCAGCTTCCATGATCGCAGCAACCCCGCCCGTCAGGCGCCCCTGATTCTAAGACCGGGTCCATCGTGCTTCCGTGTCGCCGTGTCTTGGGAACCAGGAAGATTGAGCCGGGTTACGGGGCTAGGAGCAGCACTGGGCTGCTTGCCGGGAGCGGGCAGTCTTTCATGGCCGGAGGAGGCGGTGCTTCAACACCTGGGACGATGGTGTGTTGCCGTGGGATTGCTCCTCGCCCTGGCAGCCTGCGATCATGGCGATGTCCCCGCCCTGAGGGAACGGGCACAGCAGGCCTGGAGCGAGGTCCAGAACCAGTACCGCCAACGCGCCGATCAGGTACCGCCGCTGGTTGAGGCGGTGCGCCGCAAGGCACCGGCTGAGCGCGAGGTGCTGGCTGAGGTCATGGCGGCCCACGACGAGGTGGTGGCCATCCGCAATGCGGACGGGTTCCTGGCCGAGCCAGAGCGCTTCCGCCACAACGAGCAGGCCCAGCAACGGCTCTCCGATGCCCTTGAGCGGCTGTACGCGACCGTCAAGCGCTATCCCGAAACTCACGGGCGACACGGCCTTGCAGAACCGGCTGCGGGAGTTCCAGCGTCAGGAGGCCCGGCTGGTGGTGGCCCGCAGCGATCTCACCAGCGCGGTCCGTGCCCACAATGAGGAATTGCGCGGGTTCTCAGGCGCCTGGGTTGCCGCACTACTCAACTCGAAGGCCAAGGCCCTGACCACCTTTGCGCAGGCTGAAATTGAGCAGCCGCCGGCTCCAGCCCGACCGTAGCCCGGTGCGCCTGCAAGGAACAACGGACCCAGAGGAGAGTGGATGATGCGGTAATTCAGCCTGTCAGCGTTGCTCGCAGTCGCGATCATGACTGGATCGGCTCAAGCCCAGGTGCCGGAGGAGGTCGAGGCCTGCCGGTTGGCCGGCCTGGTGGCCCTGAAGGAGCGGTCCCCGGCGATCAAGGACCTGACCTTCGACATCGATGGGCTGGCGATCTCCAAGGCAAACACCAAGGTGGAGGACACCCCGGTAAAGATGGTGATCATGGGCGACGCCTATCTCCAGCGCGAGAAGACCGACAAGCCCAACCGCTTCGTCTGCCTGATTAGCGAGAAGGGCAAGGTCCTGCTGACCTTCTTCACCGAGCAGTAGGCAAGGCTTCGCCTAGCCGCGAACAGGGCCCGAATGCGGCCTCCGAAGAGCAGTGTCGGATTGACAGAGGCGAGGCGGGGAGATCACCATTCGAAGGTGGGGGCACGCCACAAGGATGGCTGCCATGGACACTTTCGACCACATCCTGAATTGGAAGCTCAAACAGGGCTCGCACACGTTCCCAGGCAAGGATGGCGGCACCTGCATCAACGAAGCGGCCGTCGTCGCGGCCGGTTTTCCGTACCGGCCCGTCCGCTCCGTGCAGGACATGCCGAACTGCTTCTCGCGCCCGATCTGCGCGCTGGCGATGCAGCTGAACGACGAGGCTAATGACGAGGAGCGTCAGCTCCTGTTGCCATATGTGACCCGCCTGGCCTGCGCCGGCACGCCGGAGGTGGAGCGCGCGCGGGAAATCTACATCTCAACGCGCCTGAGATGGCGCCAGCCGTTCCGGGACCGTCTGGCGACCCTTGAGGGCGCGCTGGCCATCGGGCGCCAGGCCGACGCGCTTGCGCCGGAGGAGGTGAGGACACGCCTGGAGGGCGTGCAGAAGCGGGCCGTATCACCCGCTTCGCGGGACGAGCATCCGCTACTCACCACGGTTCAGGGTTGGCTTGCCGGAGTTTTCTAGGGCGCCTGTAGCTGACGAGCTTGGCATGGCGGCCCATCTACGCGGCTCGCTCTCATAGCTGGGTTAATGCGACACGTTAACTGCCGCCAAGCGCATGTAGGCCGATTTGATTGTCGGACAGGATCAAGCAGCAATGCTGGTTGCGGCTTTCCATTCCGCTAACGCGTTGAAGCGGTGCCGATGGGTGCCGTCACTCCGCAGCGCGGACGCTCCGACGAAGGCTGAAGCCATGCTGGCGAACGAAGGCTGCAACGAAGGTGCCGGCCATGAGCAGAACAATGGTCGGGGCGGGGGCGCTGTCGAGGAAGAAGCTGAGATAGACACCAGTGAAGGATGCGACCACGGCAACCAGCACCGACACGACCAGCATCGTCCCGAACCGCTTTGTCAGGAGAAACGCCACCGCGCCCGGCGTGATCAGCAGGGCAATGGTCAGAATGATGCCGGTCGCAGTCAGTGCACCCACAATCGTCAGGGAGAGCAGGGACAGGAAGCCGTAGTGGAGAAGCCGCACCGGCAGCCCCATGGCCTGGGCCTGCTGCGGATCAAAGGCATGGAGCAGCAGATCCCGCCACTTCAGGGCAATGATGACCAGAACGACCGCGGCGATGATCCCGCTCCGCAACAGATCCGGCCAAGCCACGCCAAGCATGTCGCCGAAGAGAATGTGGTCGAGATGCACCTCCGTCTCGACCTTGGTGTAGAGCACGATGCCGAGGCCGAACATGCCGGAGAACACGATGCCCATGACCGTATCCTCCTTGATGCGACTGTTCTCCTTGAGATAACCAGTGGCGAGTGCACAGATCATGCCCGACGCGAAGGCGCCCACCGCCAGGGGCAGGCCCGCGATATAGGAAAGAACAACGCCGGGCAGCACCGCATGCGAAATGGCATCGCCCATCAGCGACCAGCCCTTGAGCACCAGGAAGCACGACAACAGTGCCGCCGGCACCGCAACGAGCAGGGCGATCACGAGAGCTTCGCGCAGGAACGGAAAGGTGAAGGGCCGAGCGAGCGTGTCGAGCAGGCCAATCATGGGCTCGCCTCCGATGCCGCCCGCATGCGCCGGCGAGCGGCGAGCAGCCCATGCTTGGGCGCGAGGACGAAGGCGGTCAGGAAGACCAGCGTCTGCAGGACGATGATGACGCCGCCGGTGGCGCCATCGAGAAAGTAGCTGAGATAGGCGCCGATGCCGCTCGAAAGTCCGCCGACTGCCACGCTGATCAGGATCAGCCGCGGAAAGCGGTCGGTCAGAAGATAGGCGGTGGCACCCGGCGTCACCACCATGGCGATCACCAGGAAGGCCCCAACCGTCTGCAGCGCCGCAATCGTGCAAGCGCTCAGAAGGGTGAAGAACAGGACTTTCATAGCGGAGGGATTGATGCCGACCGAGCGGGCGTGATTCTCGTCGAAGAAGGTAACGAGGAGGTCCTTCCATTTCACCAGCAGAATGGCGAGAGACACGCCTGCGATAATGACGAGTTGCAGCGTGTCCTCGGGCGTCACCGCCAGGATGTTGCCGAGAACAATCGTCTGGATGTTCACGGAGGTGGGCGAGAGCGACACCATGAACAGCCCGAGGCCGAAGAACGAAGTGAAGATCAGCCCGATGATGGCGTCTTCCTTGAGCTTCGTGCGCTGGTTCAGGAACAGCATGGCGCCGGCTGCCAGTGCACCGGAGAGGAACGCCCCAGCGGAGAAGGGCAGGCCGAGCATATAGGCGCCGGCGACGCCCGGAACGATGGAGTGCGAGAGCGCATCGCCGATCAGCGACCAGCCCTTAAGCATCAGATAGGCGGAGAGGAAGGCGCAGACGGACCCGACGAGGGCGCTCACCCACATAGCGTTGACCATGTACTCGTAGGAGAACGGCTCAAGCAGTTGGGCCATCAAGTGTGCTCGCTCCCTGCGGCAGGCGCATCGGCTGTCGTATCGTTTGCCCCATCCGGGGCCTTGTCCGCGTAGATGATCAGCGGCCGCTCGTCGTCGGAGATGACGTCGACCGAAGCGGCGCCCGCGTGACGGGCGGCATCGAAGACGAAGTGCCGGAGCACGCCGCCGAAGGCCCTTTCCAGGTTCGATTGGGTGAACACCTCCTCCGTCAGCCCGGCAGCGAGCACGGTCCGATTCAGCAGAACCGCTCGATCACAGAACTCTGGAACACTGCCGAGATTGTGGGTCGAGACCAGGATCACCCGGCCCTCATCCCGCAACCCGCGGAGCAGCGCGATGATCGCCTCCTCTGTGGTCACGTCGACGCCGGTGAAGGGTTCGTCGAGGAGAATGACGTGGGCGTCCTGCGCCAAGGCGCGTGCCAGGAAGACCCGCTTCTTCTGCCCCCCTGAGAGTTCGCCGATCTGACGCTTCCGGAAGGGGCTCATGCTAACCCGGTCCAGCGCCACGTCCACCGCCTCCTGGTCCTGGCGCCGGGGCAGGCGCAGCAGGTTCATGTGACCATAGCGGCCCATCATCACGACGTCCTCGACCAGGACGGGGAAGTTCCAGTCGACATCCTCACTCTGGGGCACATAGGCGACGACATTGCCCTTGAGGGCTTGCGCGACGGAACTGCCGAGGATCGAGATCGATCCAGGCGAGACGGGGACAAAGCCCATGACGGCTTTGAACAGGGTCGACTTGCCGCTGCCGTTGACCCCCACTAGGGCGGTGATTGTGCCGCGCGGGATCGCAAAGCTCACGTCGCGAAGCGCGGTATGCCCGTTGCGGTAGGTGACTGTTGCGCCGCTCACAGCCAGACCCGCGCCCACGGCGCCTGAACGGGGGCCGGCTCGTTGGGCGGTTACATTCATTCGGTGAGCCCCTTGGCGATGGTCTCGGAGGTGACCCGCAGAAGATCGAGATAGGTCGGCACCGGGCCCGCGACGTCGCTCAGGGAGTCAACGTAGAGGACACCCCCGTACTTGGCGCCGGTTTCGCGGGCGACCTGCTTCGCCGGATCGGGCGAGACGGTGCTTTCCGAGAACACAGTTGGGATGCTGTTGGCGCGCACTGCATCAATGACCTTGCGCACCTGCCGCGGCGTGCCCTGCTGATCGGCGTTGATCGGCCAGAGGTAGAACTCCTTCAGGCCGAAGTCGCGGGCAAGATAGCTGAACGCGCCTTCGCTGGTCACGAGCCAGCGCCGCTGCTCGGGGATCGCCGTCAGGGTCGACCGGATCGGCGCGACGGTGGCCTGGATCCGTGCCTTGTAGGCCTCTGCATTGGCCCGGTAGGTCTCAGTATTCCCGGGGTCGTGTTTGACGAGCGCGTCGCGGATGTTGTCGACATAGATGAGGGCATCGCTGGGCGACATCCAGGCATGGGGGTTGGGCTTGCCGGTGTAGGGGCCCTCCTGGATCCCCATCGGCTTCACCCCCTCGGACACCACGACGCTGGGAACCTCCTTCAGGTTGCGGAGGAACTTCTCGAACCAGAGTTCCAGATTGAGGCCATTCCACAGGATGAGCTTGGCGTCCTGTGCCCGCAGGATGTCGCCTGGCGTCGGCTGGTAATTGTGGATCTCCGCTCCAGGCTTGGTGATTGATTCCACGATGGCTGCGTCGCCAACCACGTTCTGCGCCATGTCGGCAATGACCGTGAACGTCGTGACAACCTTGAACTTGCCCTCAGCTCCTTGAGCGGATGACGCAGCGGCGAACAAGGTTGCAAGGACCAGCAGCACGGGAGGAAGCTTCATCAGGGTCTCCTCAACAGTCGTCCCAGCAGTTTATGCAGTTGCAAATTATTTGCAACAAGCTTCCTCGGTTTAGCCGCGCTAATGGCCGAAAGCTGATATCATTGAAGGATGGGTGCTGTGCCTCCAATGCGCCTCGTCCGCCTCGCGCATGACTCGCTCAATGCAGTTCAACAATCTGCTGCGGATGCTGTAATCCTTCACCAAAGGTTTCCCGGCGGAGTTACGGCTGCAGACTCTGCTTCGGTATGCGTCAAGACCTATAGCCCGTGGCACGCGCATGCGGCTCGCTCGCGCATGGCTAAGCAGCCATTCTGCTTGGCGAAGCTGTGACGTGAAACAGATAGAAGCCGTTGAACCGCACGCCGACCGTGGCAGCCCGATCCTCGAAGCCCGCAGGCGCTGGTTCTGCTGCACGGAGCGACCGTTCAAACGTCCAGTCTTTCGGAGCAAGAAAGCTGGGAACGGGGCGGTGTTCCGGTACAGCGCAGAAAAGGTCAGGCCGCTGCCTGTTTCGGAACAGGTTATAGGTGCACTCGCGTGCGGGTGGACTGGCAGAAACCAGCAGCGGATCGGACATCTCGGGAGATCCCCTGGAAGCTGGCGCTCTTGTCATTTGTTGGTTCGGAGCGGCTGTTGCAAGCTTTACAAGATCCAGCAGAAATTTTGTATCATCCTCACGAGGTATCTGCGTGGGGAACAATGCGCATAGATGAAGCTTCCTTCCGCCTTCATCAGCGGCTCGTAGAGTGAGGGAGCTCCAGGATCGTTCATTGAGGTCGGACACCATCGTCCCCATATCTGGAAATGATGAACGACGCTGCCATAGACGCTGATGCACTCGGCCCTCCCACCCTAATTGCGGCAGACGGCTCGTTGCGGCGGGTCGGCGTCGAGATCGAGTTTTTGGGTCCGAGCGCACGGGCCGCTGCCCAAGCCCTTTCTATTGATCTTGGCGGAACCTGCCAGGCTGAAGATCCGCATGCCTTCAGGGTCAGCGGCGTTGGTCTGGGCGACCTGCTGGTCGAAACCGACCTGCGGCACGTCCACCCTGATCGACATCCAGAACTCGGTGTGAGGCTCGGTCGTCGCATGGCCGCATGGCTCGGCACAGTGGCCTCGCCTTTCGTCCCGCGGGAGCTCATCACCGCACCCATACCCATCGGCCGGCTCCAGGAGATGGATCTGGCCGTGTCCAGCTTGCGGACTGCAGGAGCTCATGGTCATGGGGCTGTGCTTTGGGATTCGCTAGGGCTCCACTTCAACATCGATCCACCGCGCCTCGACGCAGCGACGGTGACGGCGTTTCTCAAAGCCTTCCTTCTGGTCAGCGATCGCCTCCGACAGGAGATTGTACGCGGGAGCTTTCGGCGTGCGCTCGTCCTTCCGCCTGACTACCCGCAAGCCTACAAGCAACGCGTGCTCGATCCGGACTACTGGCCTGACCTGCCGACCCTGACGGATGACTACCTAGTGGCGAACCCGACCCGAAAACGAGGGCTCGATCTTCTGCCGCTTCTCGCCCACTTCGATGAGCAGCGGGTGCGCTCCGTTCTGCCCCATGAGAAGATCGGTTCCCGGCCAGTGTTTCACTATCGGCTGCCGCAGGCGCACCTGAGCGATTTTGCATGGAGCATCATGCCGGACTGGGAGCGCTGGCTACTCGTGGAGCGTCTCGCCTCACATTTGGAAGAGCCTGGCGAGAAGGGGAGGGTGGCCCTGAGCCCATCGGCTTGAACCCCATCCAGCTGGCAAAGCACACCCTTACATTCAAGCGCCCAAAGCAGTCGCTTTTCTTCACCAGCGATGTGTTGGGCACCAACTCTTGTGCGATTAAGGATGTTTGCAGGATTGCGTACCACTCCGTCACAGGTGCTGCCTACACTCGCCTGAGCCTTTCAGAGGGGTTATGGCATGAAGAGGTTGGTCACGGTCACCGGTCCGATCGCAGCCGCCCAGATGGACGGGTACCTCATCGAGGAGCGCCTCCTCGATCACATCATGATCCAGGTGATCGACAGAGGCGGCGGAAACCTGGAGATCGCCTTCCATGAAAGAGACCAACGCTACCTGTCGCAGTTCTCTGCCGAGCAGTTGGCTGAATGGCTGCAGGAAGCCATGCTCCACGTCGAAGCGGCATGCCCGCTAGAGACACCAGATGGAAAGTCGGCCTGGATTATGGACGAGGTACCATCCAGACCAAAGTTCCCCATTAAGGCGATGAGGCCCGCACGCCAAGAGCATGACCTTCCACCTGGATTGGAATTCCTGAGACGCGACTGACTGTCATTAGATGGTCCCGCGAGATAGCCGGACTACAGTAGCATCTCTCCGATGCGATCGGTCACGGAAAGGACCTCATTGCAGCACAGCTCTGGATCGTTTTAAGTTCCATAATGCTTGTTACCGATCGTTGCGCTGTAGGCGCAAAGTTAAAATGTCCCGATCCTGGGGCATCAGGGCAGATGGCGGAAGCTTTCGAAAATCACATCGTAAAAGCCTTCCGGATCAACATCACGGACCACGTAAGCGTTCTTTTGCCGGTTGGTGACACCCCACCAATCGATCACAGTCATCCCAGTTGTCAGAGGAGAGGTCGTCTCAATCTCGACATTCACAGGGAGGCCCGAGAACAACTCGGGTCGCAATAGTCAGACAACTGTCGTTGGATCGTGCATCGGGGCGCGGTCAGCTCCGTACTTCAGCCAGTCAAACTGCTTGGTGTAGGTGAGGAGTTTCGCAAAGATCGGACCGACCTTGTGGATCCGTCGCAAACAATTTGTTTCAGAGTTTCAGGTATTGTTCTCCCGTATCTCAATGGCGGAGGACACAGTGTTTAAGGGCAGGCATTTTGATCGATCGGTGATCCTGCTCTGCGTCCGGTGGTATCTCGCCTAGAACCTGAGCCTGCGAAATCTCGAGGAGATGATGGCTGAGCGCGGCATCTCTGTCGATCACGCAACCATCCATCGCTGGACGGTGCATTATGCCCCGCTGCTTCTGGATCGCTACAACCAGCGGAAGAGAGCCGTCGTGGGGAAGTGGCACATTGATGAGACCTACGTCAAAGTTCGTGGCCAGTGGCGGTATTTGTACCGCGCCATCGACAGCAACGGCGACACGGTGGAATTCTGGTTCAGCGAGCGGCGAAACCTCACTGCCGCGAAGCGTTTCGTGCGCAAGGCGCTGAAGCGGCATGGCCGGCCCGAGCGGATCGTGATCGATGGTAGCCAGACCAACAAAGAAGCGATCCTGTTGTGTGATGCAGAGAGCCGTCTGCAGGATTGCTCAAGGCGCCGGCAACAGCCGATCCGAATCCGGCAGAGCCGCTACTTGAATAACCGAATTGAGCAGGATCATCGCGCGATCAAGCGCCGGGTCCGACCGATGCTCGGGCTCCAGTCCGCGGCCACTGCCCGTGTGATCCTTGGCGGCATCGAGATGGTGCATATGATGCGCAAGCAGCAGGCGAAGTATGCCTGCAATAGGCAGCTATCGCTCTCAGAGCAGTTTGACAGGCTCGCCGCATGAGCGTGTCATGAAGACCTGCTCCATTCTCGCCCCTGTTCCGGATTTGCGACGAAGCCTCGAGCGGTGATCTCGTCGTCCGAAAAGCGCTCTGTTGCCATGAAAGCTCTCCTACCAAGCAGAGGGATGATGGCGGCGGAGTGTGACCGGAAGGGGTCCGAATTCGCGCGTCTGGTCGAGGCGGGCCCAACCGCCTCTCAGAGGGAAGAAGCACCGGCACCTATGGAATAGCGAGAGCTCGGGCCTAATCTTTCAGGATCAAGTCGAGATGGGAAGCCAGAGGTCATCCGCTGACGATAGGCAGAGGGCGGGGCCTGTAGCTCAATTGTCAGAGCCGGCCGCTCATTACGGACTAGTTCCTGGTTTGAGTCCCTCCGCCCACGCTAGCGATTTGCTAGACTGCTTAAAAAGTGGCACCGGCCAGCGAGATCTCCTGCAAAGGCCGCTCGCATCGACTGAGGAAACCGGAGTGCTGACCGGTGCCGCGGCCTCGGGAGCGGGATCATTGCGAGATGATGCCGGGCGAAGCCGAAGCGACAAACTTGCTTGGGATTGTGACGGTTTGGCGGCTATCTACTGCGTCGCGATCCTCAGGGCCCATCCAAAGAGGGCAAGGCCGCCGATCAGGCCAGCCCACTCGATCGAGCGCGCGAACGGAAGGCCGAATGGATCAGGAGCTTGGGCCTCGGCGTACATGTTAGGGCGCTGCTTCATGACCTTCACTGATGGCTCACATACGAACAGTGTTGAACGCTACAGCCAGAAGCCCAACGGCACAGGCGAGAGCCACTAAATTGCACAGGTGCGCCGCTAGATCATGAGCAAGATGGGTCTCGGTCTGATTCATCGCCCAACTTTTAACCAAGCGATCCGAAGCTGAGCAATTATTCTTTTTGGTGAACGCATTGCGAGGTTAGCCTTTGAGGGCTTGGCACCTCAAGCCATCAGCAATCCCCAAGGGGGGAACCAACCGCAACGAGAGAGCAAGTCCTTTCTCAAGGACGTCTTTGCCGAGATCCTCTAAGCGCCTATGAGCCCACCTCGCTCCTACCCCACGGGAGCGGACGGTCCGCCCATGATTGAGGCCGTCCCTGAAACGGGGTGTGAAGAGCGACGCTCGTACCAAGGACGCGCCCTTTGCCGCCACCGGCTTGGCCGTTCATCGACCCCAGTCGCCTCAGGAGAGGAAAGTGTGCCGAAGGCGTATATCGGCCTGTTCCGTTCTGGCGCTTTCCCAGATCGTTTGAAACCGTTGGTTAACCATGAGGGCGCATGCTTTTCCATGTGCTTCAAGGGCTGGGCGGGCTTCCTCGTACCTGGAGACGGTTGCTCATGGAGGAGAACCAATTCACCGACACAATTGAAGAGAAGTTGGCCCTGATCTCGCCAACTGTGAAGGCCATTGAGTTCGGAGGAGAGCTACCCTACCTCCGTGAATTGCAGACGCTCCTCAGACAGCACCTGGCGAGCCTTGTGGTTTTGTTCGAGCGAGATCCTGGCCTGGATGCCGCAACAGCCGACCTGTACGCGGCAGCGGCTGCTGTTGTGCAGGACACCACAGCAGCCTCCCAGCCTCTGGCCCGCAAACGCCGTCTGCTCAAGGAAGCCCAGGTCCGCTTCCAGGAGCGCATCGCGACCGCACGCCCGAATGGACGACGAGACTGCGCCGCTTGGCGACAGAAGGAGCTCTTTCTTGCCGCCTGATCCAGGCCCGGGTTCCGCCTCAGCCCTATGTGTGTGCCGGAACCCAGTCGCCTGCGCTTCCGGCTACAGGAGTTGCTTGTCCGTTTTGTCCGATTGCACAATCACTCACATGATCCTGTGCTGCCCCAAGATCCTGTGAATTCGCATTGTCATGGTTATTGAGGCTGCGGCCATCTGGTGGTTTCAATCGTGGGTGGCAAACCCTTTGCCCATCGACTGACTACTAAAGGGCTTTTGGTTTCAGTGTAGGGCATAGCCGGCATGCCTGAACCAGCCCTGAGCATCTTT